>JBFMDD010000288.1:0-8805 GCA_040754115.1 bacterium | reverse complement strand
TTCCAAAAAAATTAACACTAAATCAACCAAAATGAAGAATTTTGGGGGAAAGGGGGAAGTTTTATTATTTGAATCCCACTTAATCCTCTATTCTTCGTCGGAAGATAAGTTGGGGAATTTCTGAAAAATCTTAAAAAGAGTTGACAAAAGGTTAAGTTTATGATAGAATTATATTATAGTACAAATTTTAATAAAATCAATGCTCAAATTTATCCTAGAGCATTGTTTAAGAAGCCTCTCGGATAAAAATAAGGTTCAAGGAGAAAGGAGCAAGGAGCAAGGTAGAGTAATCTTGTTCCTTGCACCTTGATCCTTGATCCTTGTTCCTTCGGTGGGGGTGAAGAAGGAATTATCTGCTTGGAAAGGCTAATAAAATCAACGCTTAATTTTATCCGAGAGTGTTCTGTTTAACAAAAAGGAGGTGAAAAAAGAATAATGAAAAAGAGGGGTATATCAATGAACTTGATTGTTGAGGTGTTTTTTTCTGTAGGTGTTATATTTTTGCTCTCTTTGAGTGCAGAGGCAACACCTACTGATGTGGCTATTGAGGAACTTCAGCAGAAAGTAGAAGCTTCCTGGGCAGCAGAGGCAAGAGCGGTTGCAGAGGCAGAGGCAGCTGCCATGGCAGAAGCAGAAGCGAAAGCAGATGCTAAAGCAGCAGAAGAAGCAATGAGAGAAGCAGAGGCTTTAGCAAGAATGGTAGAGGCAACGAAGAAAAAAGCGTTGATGAAGAGAGATGCAGCAATAGAATGTGAGAAAATAGCCTTAGCCGCTGCAAAAGCCGCTAAGGCAGCACAAGAAGAAGCTAAGATAGCCCTTGAGGACGCAAAAGCTCATGAGTCAAAATTACGCGCAGAGATTGAGGTAGCTAAGGAAGATGCAAACCTGTCATGGCAAGAGGCAAAAGTTCATCGAAGTACAGCAGAGAAATTTCTTGAGATAGCTACTGAGAGCCTTAATAAAGGACTTTCAGATAAATCAATAGAATTTGCTACCAAGGCTAAAGCGGAAATAGAAATTGCTAAAGCAGCTGAAGAGAAGGCTAAACTTAAAAAAGTAATAGTCCAGGAGACTGAAAATCGTATTAGATTAGCTCTTGAGGCGGTAGCAGCCGCAGTAGCAAAGGCTGAGGCATCTGAGGAAATGGCAAAAGCGGCAGAGACAAAGGCTATTTCTGAAGCACAAAGTGCTCGGGCGGCAGAGGAAGAAGCTAAAGCAACTATTGAAGCAGCAGAATTAGCTAACAAAAAAGCTATTTCTCAGGCAAAAGCAGCTCATGCTTCTGTAAAATGGGCATCTCTTAAAATAGACGCAGCTAAAAAAGTACAGGAACAAGCTATTGCTTATGCCAACTTAGGCAAGATTGCTGAAGAAGAAGCCCGACAGGCAGTTGAGGAAATGCGTCTGGAACGAGAGCGGGCTAAATCTATACTTATGGATGCTCAACGGGCAATCAAGGGTAGCCCACCAATAAAGTAAAGACTTCTTCAAAATACCTCTTTTTGTCATTGTGCATTGTGCACTTGAGTCAGAATCCAAAACTATTTCATTTTCAAAACATTCCCACGGGCGTGTTCACTTGTCAAAACACACACGACAATGACAGAAAAGTTAAAAATTATCATTTTGTAGAAGTTATCAATAAAATAGAAGCCTCTCGGATAAAAATAAGGTTCAAGGTTCAAGGAGAAAGGAGCAAGGTAGAGTAACCTTGTTCCTTGCACCTTGAACCTTGTTCCTTCGGTGGGGGTGAAGAAGGAATTATCTGCTCGGAAAGGCTAATAAAATCAACGCTCAATTTTATTCGAGAGTGTTCAAAATAATTTAAGGAGGGAAACGGTCATGATTAAAAGGGAATTAGTGGTCAAAATTGCCAAGGAGATGAATTTGACTCAAAATGTGGCGAAATCCGTCATAGAAAAGGTATTAGACGGAATTACAGATTCTTTAGCTTCAGGGGAAAAGGTCGAATTGAGAAATTTTGGTATCCTGAAGGTAAAATCAAGAAAGTCCCGTGTAGGAAGAAATCCACGAACGGGTATTACTGTACCAATTGAGGCAAAAAAGGTTGTATCCTTTAAACCCGGAAAGGTTCTAAAGAAAAAAGTAGAAAAATCATAAAATAACATAAAATAATATTTGAGGTGTATTAGAGCATGGAGTTTGAGAATAGAGATGACTTAGAAACTCGGTATGAGAAAAATCGTACCTGTAAATGTGAAGACTGTGGTTATGTATGGGTAGAAAAAATTACTACTGAGGAAAACAGTCTGTTTGATACTCAGGAAGAAAGAGAATATTTCTGTCCAATGTGTGGTGGTTCATATCTGGATCAAATGTAACTCTTAAGGAGAAATCCTGCGTGATGGTACAAAATAAAGCTCTGTGTCTGATTACTTATGGTTGCCAGATGAATAAATATGATTCGGAAACTATTATGGGAATCCTCTCAGACTACTCCTTAACTAATGAGCCGAAAGAGGCAAATCTCATTCTGATTAATACATGTGCAGTGCGACAACATGCAGAGGATAAAGTCTACTCGTTATTAGGTAGACTGGGGATGGTTAAGCATAATAAACCGAATTTAAAAATAGGTATTTGTGGTTGTCTGGCAGAGCAGTATGGAGATAAATTGTTAAAAAAATTCCCTGCATTAGACCTTGTACTTGGACCTGACCATATTTTTAAGTTATCTGATTTGTTAGATAAACTTTATAAAGGCGAAAAAATAGTCTTAACAGGACATAAGTCAAAATCTGTAACTACTCTCCCAACAAAACGAGTTGATAGCATCAGAGCCTATATCCCAATTGTTTTGGGATGTAATAATTACTGTAGCTATTGTGTAGTCCCTTATACCAGAGGAAATATTAGAAGTAGAGAGCCACACGAGATATTAAATGAGGTCAAAAACTTAGTTGAGTTGGGTTATCAAGAAGTAACTTTGTTGGGTCAAAATGTGAATGATTATGGAGTTGATTTTAAAAATCAAAAAATTAATTTCCTCAAATTATTAATAATGCTCAATGAAATAAGTCCGTTGAAGAGAATACGATTCATTACTTCTCATCCCAAAAACTTTAGTAATGAATTAGTAGATGCCCTGCCTCAACTCAAAAAAGTCTGTGAATATATCCACCTGCCTATTCAATCTGGGTCAAATAAAATCCTTAAATTAATGAATCGAGGTTACACCGTAGAATTCTACCAACAACTTGTTGATTACATAAGACAAAAAATTCAAAATGTAAGTATTACTACTGATTTAATCGTTGGATTCCCAGGTGAAGAAGAAGATGATTTTAATCAAACATTGAATGCAGTAAAAGAGATAAGATTTGATTCTGCATTTACCTTTAAATTTTCACCACGACCAAATACTAAATCTGCTACTTATCCAAATCAAGTACCAGAAGATGTGAAACAAGATAGATTAAAGAAGTTAATTGATATTACCACCAGAATTACAAAAGAAAAGAATCAAGAACTGATAGGGAAGATAGAGGAGATTTTAATAGAGGGCAAAAACCCAAAAGACCCGTCTTTTCTTATGGGTAGAACAAGAACAGATAAGATAGTCTTCCCAAAGGCAACTGGTAATTCCTTAATTGGCAAATTGACCAATGTTAAAATTATAAGTTGCGGTACCCATAGTTTTAAAGCCCAGCTTATTGGAGATAAACATTAATGTTAAAAAAGACAATTTTATTATTCTTTCTTGCAGTTGTCTGTTGCTTAGTATTAGTTAATAATGATTGGTTCTGGGATGTAATAGCTCCTGTTTGTTATGAGGATTTAGTATATAAATATGCCCAAAAGTATGATATAGATCCTCTTTTGGCGGCTGCTATTATAAAAGTTGAGTCAAGTTTTTACTCCGGTGCTCAATCACCAAAAGGGGCAATTGGCTTGATGCAGATAATGCCTTCTACAGGTAAAGAAATAGCATCTAAATTAAATTTACGACCGTTTTGCGTTTGTGACCTATATAATCCAGAGGTAAATATTCAAATTGGGCTTTATTACTTTGTAAAGTTGAAAAAGCGGTTTAACGGTGATTTATATTTGAGTTTAGCCGCATACAATGGTGGGCTTAAAAATGTTGAAAAATGGTTATCACAAAAGAAAATGACTCTACAAAGTTCAAAAGGAAATATTAAAAATATACCGTTTAAGGAAACACGGCAGTTTGTACAAGATGTCCTATGGAATTATCAATGGCTTAAAAATACACATAAAGTTAGGGATTTGCTACGATTTACAAGGATAAAAAATGACTTTAGCTAATAAAATTACTATCTCAAGAATTTTATTAATTCCTGTATTTACAATCTTTTTGGTGTATGGTTATCGGAAAGAGTTAGTCATATTTCGTAATATTGCATTTTGTATCTTTATCCTTTCAATGATAACTGATGCGTTAGATGGGATTGTGGCAAGAACATTTAAGCAACAAACTAATCTGGGAAGTCTTTTAGACCCATTGGCGGATAAATTGCTTCTTGGAGCAGCTTTTGTAGTCATAGGATATGTAGGAAAGATTTCATTGGGTGTTGTAATTTTGGTTGTAAGTCGAGAAGTAATTATGGGATTGGGTTGGACTATTCTACATGTATTTAGTAATAATACATTAACTATTAAACCAAGTATATTAGGAAAGTTAACTACTGCTTTTCAAATGCTAACTATTATATGTTGTCTGATAGAGATTACATATCCTATTGCTATTAGATATTCTATCATTACTATGATGGTGATTTTTACAATTGCATCTACCCTTCATTATATCTTTGTTGGAAGTCGTATGCTTAATGAAGGTAAACTTTGTTAGAAGGAGATTTTAAAATGGATAAAGTTAACTATTTGGAAAATAAACCAATAATTAAGCGAAAAAGAAGATATTTTTTAGGCGAGATGTTAGTAGAGACAAAGGCAATTACACAAAAACAATTGGATGAGGCATTAGAGCTACAGTCAAAAACAGGTGAAAGGCTTGGTAATATTTTAAGAAACTTAGGATATGTGTCAGAAGATGACCTTCTGGAAACTTTGAGTCAACAATTAGGTATACCGCGGATTAGTTTTGCAGACATAGAAGAAATATCACCTGAGGTATTAAAACTAATTCCTGAGTTTATAATCAGAAGGCATAATTTAATTCCTATTTTACTTAAAGAGAACACCTTAACTATAGCCATGTCTGACCCATTAGATATATTTGCAATAGATGATGTGTTATTATTTATAGGGGATTATCAAATAAATCCGGTTATTGCGTTTGAGGATGAGATAAGAAAAACTATTGATAGATATTATGGTGAAAATATAGAGGATTTTGATAAAACAATTGCGAAGATAAAGGTAAAATCAGCAGAAGAAGAGGATGAGAAGGTTGACCTGACCAAGATTACCTCTGCGGCTGGAGAGGCACCTTTAGTTAACCTAGTCAATCATATCATATTAAAGGCTATTCAAAGCGGAGCATCGGATATTCATATTGAGCCATATGAACATAAAATTCGTATTCGAAATAGGATTGATGGAATACTATATGAACTTCCTGCTCCGCCTAAAAAACTACTTCTTCCTATTGTCTCTCGAATAAAAATCATGTCCAATGCTGATATTACCGAGCATAGACGTCCACAAGATAGCCGAGCTAAGGTAGTAGTAGGAAATCGAGAGATAGATTTGAGAATATCTTTTATACCAACTGTATTTGGAGAAAGAGTAGTTCTTAGGATTTTAGACCCCAAAAGTCTATGTTTAGACTTAACTAAATTAGGTTTTGATTCAGAATCACTTAAGATTTATAAAAAGTATATTAAAGTTCCTTATGGAATAATTCTTGTCACAGGACCGACCGGGAGTGGAAAAACAACTACTCTTTATTCAACATTGGCAACTCTTAATTCTATAGAAAAGAATATTATGACTGTAGAAGACCCAATAGAATATATTCTCCCTGGGATAAGTCAAGAGCAAGTAAGACCGGATATTAATGTTACCTTTGCCAGTGGACTAAGGTCATTTCTGAGACAGGACCCGGATATTATCATGGTAGGTGAAATCCGAGATAAAGAGACAGCAGAAACTGCCATTCATGCAGCATTGACAGGACACCTCGTATTTAGTACACTCCATACTAATGATGCGGCAACTGCTATCCCAAGATTGATTTCGATGGGTATTGTTCCTTTTTTAGTTTCTTCATCTTTAACCATGGTAGTTGCACAACGGTTATTACGAGTAATATGTCCTAAATGTAAAGTATCTTATCAAATTTCCACTTCCACACTTAAAGCGATAGGATTAAAGCTATCAGATGAGATAAAAGAAGTAACTTTATATCGAGGGATAGGTTGCGAGCATTGTTTTAAGACAGGTTATCGCGGTCGTACTGGAGTATTTGAGTGTATGCCACTAACTGACGAGATTAGGAGTTTAATTCTTAAATCTGCCTCTGCCGAAGAGATTGAAAATGCAGCCTGTAAAATAGGAATGAAACCTCTAAGAAGAGTAGGTTTTGCAAAGGTATTAGATGGTACCACCAGCTTAGAAGAATATTTAAGGGTGATTTAACATGATTCATGGTATTGGAGTAGATTTAATTGAAATTAAAAGAATAAAAAGGGCAAAGGAGAGATTTGGTAAAACATTTTTAGAAAGAATCTTTACTGAGTCAGAAATTAAGTATTGTCAAACACACTCTAAATTAGAAGACCAACATTTTGCAGGTAGATTTGCAGCCAAAGAGGCGGTATTGAAAACACTGGGAATTGGTTGGCCAGTGGTATCACTTAAAAATATTGAAATAACTCGAAATCCTGTTACAGGAGCTCCAGAGGTAATTTTATATGGAAATATACTTGGAATAGCGAATAGATTGAAAGTATCATCTATTTTCATTTCCATCTCTCATACTAAAGAATATGCCATTGCTCAAGCTGTATGTATTGTAGGAGATAAATGATGAAGGTAGTTACTAAAGAACAGATGCAAGAAATTGATAGAAGAGCTACTGCTGAATTTAACATACCTGGTATTACTCTGATGGAAAATGCTGGCCTTGTTTCTGAATTAACATTAGAGGAGGAATTCCCTAATTTAAATGACTCTAAAATTATTATCTTTGCAGGGGGAGGTAACAATGGAGGAGATGGATTAGTAATTGCCAGACATCTACTTAATCAAGCAATTGATGTAAAGGTATATTTGTTAAAAGAAACAAATACCTTTAAAGCAGACGCATTGACTAATCTAAAAATAGCTAAATCAATAGGTGTGCCTATTAAAGAAATACTTAATGAAGCTGAATTAGAAAGAGAAAAAGATAATATTTTAGAAGCTGATATTATTATTGATGCTATATTAGGAACTGGAATTTCTGGAGAGGTAAAAGGTTTTTTAGCTTATGTGATTGATTTTTTAAATAAGATTAATAAGCCAATTGTTGCAATTGACACCCCTTCTGGTTTAGATGTTGATACAGGTTTTCCTTTAGGGTGTTGTATTCAAGCATGGTCTACATTTACATTTGGATTACCAAAAATTGGGTTATTACTTCATCCTGGAGCTGAATTAGCAGGAGAACTCTCTCTTATTGATATAAGTCTTCCAAAACAACTTTTGGAGGACGAAAATATCAAGGTAAATTTATTATTAAAAGAAGACATCTTGCCTTTATTACCAGAACGAGCTGAAGATGTACATAAAGGGTCTTGTGGCAAGGTAATAATTATAGCTGGTTCTGTCGGTATGACTGGGGCGGCTGTCATGACTTCTCAATCTTGCCTTGCTATGGGCGCAGGATTGGCTATCTTATGTATTCCACAAAGCCTGAATCCTATTGTAGAGGTAAAACTTACTGAGGTAATTACCAAACCATTACCAGAAACTCAAGAACAAACACTTAGCTTAAATAGCTATGATAAAATTATAGAATTAGTAAAAGATGTCTCTGCAGTAGCAATAGGACCTGGGTTAGGAAGAAATAATGATATAGTTAATTTAATCAGGAAATTAATTCCTAAGCTAAATGTTCCGATGGTAATAGATGCAGATGGATTATTTGCGTTAGCCAATAATCTACACATATTGAAGGAGAAATCTTCACCTGTTGTAATTACTCCACATCATGGAGAGATGGCTTATCTTTTGGGAGTAAGTATTGATGAGGTTAAAAAAGATAGATTAGGTGTAGCCCAAAGATTTGCACAAAAGTATCAATTGGTGGTTGTGCTTAAAGGACCAAGAACAATAATAGCAGATCCAGAAGGCAATACTTATATCAATTCAACCGGTAATCCAGGTATGGCAACTGCCGGTTGTGGAGATGTACTGACGGGTATGATAGCAGGTTTGTTAGCTCAAAAGGTATCTGATTTAGATGCGGCTAAATTGGGTGTTTTTTTACATGGTTTAGCTGGAGATTTAGTATTAGAGGAAAAGGGTGTGTATAGTTTAGTTGCAAGTGACTTAATAGATAAAATTCCCGCAGCCATTAAGAAATTAAGGGAATAAGGGGACGGTTCACTTTTGTTTGAAAGCTTGCGGTTAGAAAAGGGAGTTGAAATTGAAAGGTAGAAATTAGAAAATTTGGGAGAGAAATGAAACAAGTCTATAAGTTGGATGTTTACAAACTGGCGGAGGAGTTATCAGATAAGGTTTGGTAGGACTTTGATAAGTGGAACAAAAAGGTTCAAAATACTGTGGGGTATCAGATAATACGGTCATCTGACAGCATAGCTGAAACGGTTCACTTTAGCGTGAAAGCTTGCGGTTAAAAAATGGATATGAAAT
>JBFMDD010000287.1:0-22200 GCA_040754115.1 bacterium | reverse complement strand
AACCTTTGCTCCTACATCCTTTGTCTCTGGCTTTACATCTACTATTTGACCTTTTTCTTCTGTAATTCCAGATTTTATCTCTGCTTTTGCCTCTTTTACTAGCCGTTGATTTACATCTGGCTTGGTAACTACTACCTCTGGATTGCCTACCACTGATATTGGCTGAGTTTCTATCCTGGTAACATCAACCTTTGCTCCTACATCCTTTGTCTCTGGCTTTACATCTACTATTTGCCCTTTTTCTTCTGTAATTCCAGATTTTATCTCTGTTTTTGCCTCTTTAGGAATCTCTATCTTATCTGGCTCTACTACTGATTGAAATGGTATTTCTTTTTCTTTTATCTCAGAATAATCTTCTTTTTCTAAAATTAAAGGCTCTACATCTTTTTCCCATTTTATTATTGGATTTTTTTTAATTGTTTCTAAATTAATATCTGGTGCAGAGAATACTGGAATTGGATTTCCAAATAGAGGATTAGGATGATCTATTATTTCAGTAATTATAAGTTTAGGAACATCTTTTTTTAGTCCTATAAATTTCTCTACTATTCTTTGAGGAAGCTTTTCAATTGAGGTAACATAAATTTTAGAAGATGGCACATTATCCTGTTGAGCTTTAAGTAATGAAAGGGTAGAATCTATGAGTCTGGAGGTTTTAAAAGTAGCTAAGTCATTGTTAGAGTTTTTCAAAGAAGAAGTTTCTTTAATAGCTGCCTGGATAATATGAGACTTAAAAGAACCCTTACTTTCCTCAACCTCTGTATTAAGTAATTTATTAAATTGTAATCCTACTTCTGAGAATAATACCTTCACCTTTTCTCCCTTTTATTTGGTAATTGGTTAAATGGTAACTGGTTAAATAGTTAACAGTTACCAACTTATCTACTCATTTTCCGAGAAATCTCACTTGCGCGTTTTGGGTCCATTTTCATCATAATAATAGCCACTTGTGATTTTTTCATTCTTTGAAATATCTCAATAACTATCTGGTCATCCATCTGTGAAAGAATAGATGCAGCTGCATCTGGTTTCATCCCTTCATAATAATCAACTAATTTTTGCCATTTAGCTTCCTCATCTTCATATATAGCCTCTTTTTTTTCAAATGCCTGTTTTTTGCGTTGAAATTCTTCTTCTAATAAAGAAAGTTGTATATCACGCTCTTTCAATTTTTTTTCTTTAGCTATTAATTCCTGCTTCTTATGTTCTAACTCAGCCAAATTAGAATCAATTACTTCTTTTAACTTTCGTAATTCTTCTTTTTTCACCTCTTCATAAGTAATTTTTGGAGGTGCAAAAAGTCTGCCTATGCCTGGAATTTTAACAAGTACTCTCTCTTTATCCAGTATTCCTAAGATATCAAAAAGATATACACTACCTATTAATAATCCTATCAAGATACATAAAAGTATAAATACTAAAGGTAAATTCCCTTTTCCTGTTTGTTTTTTAATTATTTTTAACATTGTTATTTAGCTTCTTTATAAAAATTTAATACCTTCTCAACATAATTTTTAGTCTCATCAATTGGAGGAATATCATTTATTTTCTTAACTACTTCAGGTCCTGCATTATAAGCTGCTAATGCTAGAGGTAGATTTTGCTCAAATTCATCTAATAGTGTTTTAAAATATTTAATACCACCTTCAATATTTTCTTTGGGTTCAAAGATATTAGTTACTCCTAACAACCTGGCGGTATCAGGCATTAGTTGCATCAATCCAGAAGCCCCAGCTTTAGATACTGCGTTAGGATTAAAATTTGACTCTGCCTTTATAATAGAAGTAACCAGATTAGGGTCTACACCATATTTTTTACTGTAAGTATTAATCAATTCAGAAAAAGGGTTATTTTTTGTTTCTTCAATAGCATTATTCAATGTATCTTGAAAAGAGATATTGCCACTTCTATTTGTTCCTCCAAGGTTTATAAATTTCTCTCTTATCTCCTGTATTCTATTTAAAACATTTGTAATACCTTCTAACATTTATCATCCTCCATTTACATTAGTTTAACTTGTTTTCTATTATATCTTGTTATGCCAACTTCATCCATAAATTCCTGTTCTTGTTTTTCCATCTCTAATTTAAACTGAGTAAGTTTTCTTTCTTTAAGATTTTCCAGAATTTGTTTTTCTTGTGATGCCCCAATTAGTTTTGCAGTCACTACCTTTATTTCTTTATTTAATTCTTCAAGTCTCTTTTTCTGATTTTCAATATCCTCACGCAGTCTAATTATATAATTATAACTCCATAAAATTTCCATGACTGTATTAGTAAGTTTTTTTTGTTTTTCGGTCAATATAACAAATTGTTCCTGCAAGCTTTCTTCTAAAGTCCATAATATTGATTCTTGTCGAATATATTCTCGTTTCAAATTAGCTAATTCTGTCTTTAATTGATCTTCCTTATATTTTTTGACTTGTAGTACTCGTTGTAATTTAAAATTAAATCTTGGCATTTTATTATCCTTCAGCCCCTTCTTTGCTGGCAAATAAGTCCATTAATTGTTTAACAGAGGTTTCATAATCTACCTTTTCGAATATTCCTTGTTTTAAGAATTCATTTACCTCATCAATCATTGACAGTGCATAATCAATTTTTGGATTACTTCCTTTAACATAGGCGCCAATATCAATCAAATCCTGGGCATCGCGTATAGTAGCAACTATTTCCTTCAGGCGTCTTGCTGCATGTTCATGTTCAGAAGGAACAATATCTATCATCACTCTACTGATACTTTGTAATACATCGATAGCGGGATAATGATTTCGTGCAGCTAAATCTCGCGATAGGACTACATGGCCATCTAAAATAGCCCGGACATTATCCGCAATCGGCTCATTCATATCGTCTGCATCTACTAATATGGTATAAAGGCCGGTAATAGTTCCTTTTTCTGATGTTCCAGAGCGCTCAAGTAACTTAGGTAGAATAGCAAATACTGATGGTGTAAAGCCTCGCGTAGTAGGTGGTTCACCTATTGAAAGTCCTACTTCGCGTTGAGCGCGTGCAAAGCGAGTGATAGAATCCATCATAAACATTACATCATAACCTTTGTCGCGGAAATATTCAGCAATAGCAGTAGCAACAAACGCCCCCCGTAACCTTATCAAAGGTGGCTCATCTGATGTAGCAACAACTACTACTGACCTTGCTAATCCCTCATCTTGTAAATCTCTTTCGATAAAATCTCGTACCTCTCGACCGCGTTCTCCTATTAATGCAATAACATTGACTTCTGCTTTTGTAAATCGAGCTATCATACCCATTAATGTACTTTTACCAATGCCGCTTCCAGAGAATATACCAAATCTTTGTCCTTTGCCAACAGTAAGTATAGAATCAATAGCTTTTATTCCTAATGGTAATGGTTTATTAATTCTTGGTCGCCTTAAAGCGTCTGGGGAGGGATTAAATATTGGATAAAAATCCTCATACCTGCATGCTGGTTTTCCATCAATTGGTCTGCCTAAACCATCCAACACCCTTCCTTTCAAACTCTCACTTACAGGTACAAGTAGAGGTTTACCCGTAGCTCTTACCTCACATTCAGAGGCAATACCATCCATTTCACCTAAAGGCATCAATAGAATTTTTCTATCTCTAAATCCCACAACCTCACTTTGAATAACTTTTGAATCAGGAAACCGTATTAAACAAATTTCCCCTAATTGAGATGGTGGACCTTCAGACTCTATTGTCAGCCCGATGACCTGCCTGACTTTCCCTCTCAGTCGAATGGTATCCACACTATCAAGAACATCTTGAAATTCTGTCAATTTAGTAGTTACCCCATTCTTTTTTTATCTCCTTCCTAAAGCCTCTTGTATAACCTCAAATTGTGAAGAAATAGTAGCATCAATTAGTCCAAAATTGGTTTCTATTATACATCCGCCTGGCTCTATATTCTTATCTTCTTCAAAATTTATTCCTTCAATGCCAGATACTTGGGCTAAAAATTCTTCTTTGCGAGCTCCTAATTCCTGAAAGTGTACCGGATTAACCTTAACTTTAATCTCTTCTTTATCTTTTACTTTTTTAAGTGCTTGATTTAAATTTTTTAAAATCGCCTCTTTATTAGTTGCAAGTTCTGTCTTAATTATCTTTTTTGCAATCATTAATGCTAAATCAATGATTATTTCTTGATTGGTCTGTATAATTTCTTCTCGTTTATGTTTTGCTTCAACAAGTACATCTTGTACTTGAGCTAATGCCTTTTTGACACTCTCCTCACCTGCTTTAATTCCCTCTTCCTTACCCGCATTAAATCCTTTTTCATGAGCCTCTTTTTGAGCAGTTTGTGTTATTTCTTCTAATTCCGTTTTAGCCTTTATTAGTAGTTCATCTGCTTTTTCTTGAGCCTGATTGATAATTTCTTCAGCCTCTTTCTTAGCCTCAAATAAAACATCTTTTTCTAAAGCACGGCTTTTTTCAGTTGCTTCTTTAATTTTCTTTTGTAGTGTAAGTAATTTAACCTGACTTCTTTTAATTCTCTCTTCTATAACATCTAAAATAGTTCTTCCTTCAAGTTCTGGTGTGCGTTTGATGTCCAAAATTAACTCTGGCCCATCTGGAGGTAATAGTTCCTTTTTGTAGACATTATGTAATAATTTTCTCCCCACCCTTTCCTCCACGAGAAACAATTATTTCACCTGAGTCTTCTAATTGTCTAATAACATTAATCACCTTTTGTTGAGCCTCTTCTACATCGCGAGCACGAACAGGACCTAAGAATTCTATTTCTTCCTTTAACATAGCTGCCGCTCGCTTTGGCATATTTCTAAATACCATATCTTTAGCGGTATCTGATGCTCCTTTAAGTGCCATAGCTAATTCACGAATATCTACCTCACGCAATACCCGCTGTGCTGACCGATCATCTAACCGAGTAATATCTTCAAAAGTAAACATCCGTTTTCTAATTTCTTCTGCTAATTCAGGGTCTTGCTCTCCAACACCTTCTAAAACCGTTCTTTCTGTCTCGCGTTCTACCTGATTTAACATATCAACTACTGAATCAATTCCGCCTACTCGTGCCTCTCCCCTTTTACCAGTAGTAGCAAAAGAAGCCAATTTTGTATGTAATATAGTTTCTACTCTCTGCAATGCTTCTGGTGAACCTCGTTCCATAGTAGCTAATCGTCTAACTACATCAGATTGAACAGCAGGAGGTAACTCAGAGAGAATAACTGATGCCCGTTCTGGAGGGATATATGCCAATACCAAAGCAATAGTCTGTGGATGTTCACCTTGAATAGTATTAAGTAATTGGACCGGATCTACCTTACGCATAAATTCAAATGGTTTCTTTTGAGAAAGTAATTTATCTATTAGTAGATTAGCTCTTTCTTCACCAAGAGAACGTTTTAAAAGGTCTTTAGCATACTCTACACCACCTTGAAGTATAAATCTTTGTGCCATCATTATTTCGTGAAATTCATTCATAACTTGTTCTCTCTGTTCAGGAGTTACTTTGGGTAAATTAGCGATTTCTAGAGTAAGATTTTCTATTTCATCATCGCGTAAATATTTAAATACCTCTGATGAGACATTACTCCCTAAAGCTATCATAAGTACCGCTGCCTTTTGTGGTCCTGATAATCCAGTAACAGCCATAATAATTCATCCTCCTATATAATTTTGTAAGTCTTTATGTATTAATTTTTAAAAGAGTTAAGCCACCCTATGCAAAAAAGAAATAAATTGAAATTTGTTGAAATAAGTAGAAATTTATTGTTTTTTTACCTATCTATATCATGTTGCTATTTATTTCCATAAATTTCTATCAATTTCTATTATATTTCTAATAATTTAAACAGGTGCATATTCTGCCTCTGCCAACCATGTACTAATAGTCTGCCCTACCTGTTGTGGGAATTGTACAGCTAATTTTCTAATTTCTTCTTCAAGAGGTGTAACTCCCTCTTCAATTGCTGATGCTTTTTCTTCCTCCGCTCTTCTCCTTGCAGATTCTAACTCTGCTACTCGAGCTTGCTCTTCAATGGCAATAATTCTTCTTCGATGAATCATTAGTGCAATCAACCCGCCAATTAATAGAAGAATTAAAACTCCAGCGATAATATAAATTCTAAGTAGTGCCTGTGCCTCTTCCCTATCCAGTCTTAATTCCTCTACCCATTCATGTGTTCTATCAAACTGAACATTTTCTACCTGAACAATGTACTCACGGTCTGGATATACCTTTCCTTCTTCTGCTCCAATAGCTCCCCAGACTAAATTTTTATATTTAGTCATTTCCTTATCAGTGCGTGGTTTATAGACAGGTTTATTCTCTTTATCTAATTTTAACTTACCATATTTATCTCGCTCGTAAATTCCATCAATAACCACTGCAACCGATATTTTAGATATAGCAGGAGATTTTACTTTAAGTATCTCCTCTTTATCTGACAAATAATTAATTCTTGATTCATCTTTCTTATACTCTACAGGTCCTACTGGAGAAATTACTCCTTTATACCCTGGCATTTGAGCTTCTACGCCTGGTGCGCCGCCAGGAATAGATACCTCTCCTTTAAGCTCCTCTTTTATTACTTCATCACTTACCTTTAATTGCTCAAATCCTGGCATCCTATACTTTTCTTCTTTACTTTCTATTCTATCAAAGTTCATCTCCCATTTGACAAATACCTCTATACTATCTGGAGAGACTACCCGAGCTAATTTTTTACGAATTCTAAGTTCTAAATCTTTAGCCTCAGCTCGCTGTACTTCTAATTGCTTAACGGCTAAGTCTTCAAGTTTTCCATCTACTGCTTCTTTTATATCTGATAAAATATTGCCTCTATTATCAACAATAGTTACATTTTCAGGAGATAATCCTTCTACTGCATAGGTAACTAAATTGATTATTCCACGAACTTGGTTTACAGTCAAGGTAGTATTGGGGGTGAGTCTTAACTTAATGGAGGCAGTGACGGGGTTTTCTTCTTCGGTGAATAATTCTTTTTTAGGCAGAACTAAAAGTACTCTTGCATCTTCTACATTGTCCATTCCTTCAATTGTGCGTGTAAGTTCACCTTGTAGTGCTCTTAGGAAATTAACTCGTCGCTCATAATCTGTAATAGCTAATTTAGTTATATCAAATATTTCATAACCAACTATTCCACCTTTTGGAGCTAATTCCTCTTTTGCTAAATCTATTCTTAATTTATCACGATCTTTTATTGGAACCTTAATTGTCGTCCCGACTAACCTATATTTTTGTTTCCATTCATCCAGCTTAGCAGTTATTTTCCCTGCCTCTTGTGCGTCAATATTAGTGTATAGATTAACATACTCTACTTTTCCTACATAGTAAACAGAGAATAGCAGAATTATAAATACTGCTGCTATGACACTTCCAATTGTTATCTTTTGGGTTCGTGTCAATCCATTCCAAAAGCTAATAATTTGTGTTAGCCAAGTTGGCATTTTTATTTCCCCCCGTTTTTTGTTGGGCTCAACCCTCACTTATGCCTATTATTGTCTTTTCTTTGCTGTCTTATCTTGTCTCCAGATTATAAAAGCTATTATTCCAAAAAATACTACCAGCATCGCCATCGGAATTAAAAATGGAATAGCTTCCCTTAACTCCCTTGTAATTAAAATCCCTTCCATATCAAATTCCCATTTCTTCTCTTTTTCATTTGTAAAATTCATATTTACTTCTAATATACTACCTTCCACCCATAGCTAATGTATCTTCGTACGCACGAATTATTCTGTCTCGCAAAGCTAAAGTAAAATTCAGTGCAATCCGTGCCTTTTCTGCTGCAATCATCACTGTATGAATATTCTCTATCTCACCACTGGCTAATTTACGGGTTAATTCACTTGATTCATCTAATAATCCATTTACCTTTTCTATATGTTTTTGGAATGCAGTAGAAAAGCTACTAATTAACTCACTACTTGGACTCATTGGAGCTATTTTTTCTTCAGTCGCCACTTTTTTTTGTATCATCAATTGAGGTGTTGGCATTAATGTATTTAAACTAATTGGAGTCACTTTATAAAATCCCTCCTTATTTTACTATAAAAATTAAAAAATGTCAAGATAATTTTATTTGTAAAACAATTTATGATAAGTATTATTTACTAATATCCAGTGCTCTCATCATCATTTCTCTTGAAGAGCGCATAGCTGCTACATTTGCCTCATAAGCTCTTGTAGCAGTAATCATATCCGCCATCTCTAAGACTACATTTACATTTGGGAATCGTACATAACCTTTCTCATCCGCATCTGGGTGTTCAGGGCGATATTCTATTCTAAAAGGAGATGGGTCTTCTTCAATTCCTACTACCCGCACTCCTTTACCATTGTATACAGGATATGATTTTAAAAACGGTATATTAAAAAACATTTGTGGCTCACGAGGAGTAAAAACCACTCTTTGTCGCCGATAAGGACCTCCTTGTGGAGTCCGTGTAGAATTTACATTCGCAATATTATTAGCAATCACATCCATTCGTAATTGTTCTGCTGTAAGTCCAGAACCACTCGTATTAATTGCCTGAAAAAGCTCCATCATGGTATTATCTTCCTCCTCTTATCACCAGATCAAGTAGTTGAAACCAACCTCTTACTCTATTAACTAATGCCTCATACATAATAGAATTTTTTGATAAATTAGCCATTTGAATATTAATATCAACATTATTATTGTCATTACGGAAGAATGTATCATGTTCTATATGCAATTGTGGTTTTACATCAGTTGGGTCTTTTTGAGGCTTGTAAAATTGAATATGTCTTGGGTCTGTAGTAATTGCCCTAAAAGAAGGAATTTGCTTTTTTTGTAATGCCTGTGAAAGCTCATCTTCAAAACTTACATAACTTTTCTTGAAACCTGGAGTATTAACATTAGCAATATTATCTGCAATTACCTTTTGCCGTAATACCGCAGTATCCAATGCATTTTCTAATATCTTCACTGTTTGCATATGTGCAGATTGGTCAAACATTTCATCCTCCACTTAAAACCGATTACCAATTACCTGATTACCGATTACTAAGTACTCTGTCACAGAAATTATTAAAGGAATTAAACCACAGAGGTCACGGAGGAGGAAGAGGTTAAGAAGTTGAGAAGCCTGTCCTGGCGACAGGCCAGGGATAAGAAATTGAGAAATCAAGATTTAAAAATCTCATCTTCTTATCTTCTTATCTTCTTATCTTCTTATCTTCTTACATTCTGTGTTCTCTGTGGTTAGATTTAATAATTAATGTGACAAAGCACTAGAGTTTCATTTCAGATGGCTAAAGTGTTACATTAATCTTATCGGCATTTTACATCAAAAAGTTTAATTAAACATCTCGGAATTTCTACAGTTTATTGATACTAAAGACATTTTACTGCTCTTATTCTCTTCGGCACTTATGGAATAATGTAATGTTGGAATAATGGATTAGAACCGCTTAAAACCCAATATTCCATCACTCCAATATTCCATTATTCCACTTGAACTAAGTTATAATCTGTCAAAGAACAAATTTAAATTTTATAGCTATTTACTCTTAAGAAATCCTTTCCCTTCTTTTTCTATCCATAGACTAACTGCTTTTCTTACAAGTTCGGATAAACTAACTCGCTTTTTGGTATGTTTAGTCATAACATAGGCAATATCTCTTAATATTTCGTGTTGCTCATCTTGCAAATATATTTCAGTTTTATGCACCTTATATCCTCCTTACAGTCTATCTGTTATACCAGTTAATCGTGTATCTTGCATACAGGATATATATTATACATTATACCCGATAATATGTCAAGTATTTTTTTAATATTTTTTGTAATTCACACATAAAAGAAGGTTTAGAGGGAAAGAGGAATTATACTGGACACTGCCATTAACTGAGCTATTTAGGAACGGTTTATTTTCATCGTTTTCCCTGTGATTTCTTTTGGAAATTAGAAATTGGAAATTAGGTCTTCACTTCTTTCCCCTTTTTAACTGCAAGCTTTCACGCTAAAGTGAGCCGTTTCTAAAATCGCAATTTGTAACGGTGTTGAGTATAATATTCAAAAGAGATTATTATTTTGATGAAAACGGGTAAGAAAGATGAGATTGATAAAGATAAAATCTGTATGCCACTTCCTCTGAAGGTGGAATTGTAGGATAAATAGGTAAGAAATGTTGTAAGCGTTCAGGTGTAAGTAAGGGAAAATATTAAAGAATTTCATCTCAAATTTTAATTTTCAGTGATCAGTATGTTCAGTGAACAGTGATCAGTATGTTCACTGCTGACTGCTGACTGTTCACTGCTCACTGAGTATACTGAACATACTTTTCTCTTAAAATGTGGAGTGCGAAAGTTTGCTTTCGCTTTGGACGGCGAGAGCTTGCTTGTGCTTTGCTCAAAGCGGTAGCAAGCTACCGCACTCCAAAAAGAGGAACTTACTTTTGCAAAGACTATAATTCCGTGTTCAGTATCGGTGTCGGTGTCCGTGTCCGTTTAGAACGACCAGAACAACTATCAAATCCCTCTACATAAAAATAAAAATAAATTTCCCATTTTTTGCTTCGCAACATTCTGCGAATTCCACTATTTCCCCTTTTCCCTTCATTACACCTGAACGGTTACTGAGATTTGGAGTGTGGTTAGAGATTAGTGTAGTGCACGATTTATATTTTCAAGCATTCCTTTGGCATATTCATCATTTGGGTCGAGTTTAAGTACCTTATTAAATTCATCCTTTGCTTGTGTATACTTGTTTTTCAGCATATAAAAAGAGCCAAGATTACGGATAGATTGTATATCATTAGGGTCAATTGCAATTACCTTTTTAATTTCTTCAATAGCCTTATCTATATCACCCTTTTTATAGTAACTCTGAGTTAAACCAAGATGCATTTGTTTGGCATAGTCAGCATCTAATTCAGCCGCCTCTTTATATCTTCCTTGTATTTTATAAAGTTGAATAAGATTATTTTTAGAAGAAATATAATCAGGTCTTTGTTTAAGTACTTTTTTAAATAATTCTTCAGCTTTTTTATATTCTCCCTGTTTAGCATAAATAGTAGCTAAGTTATTAAGTGTATCTGTGTGGTCAGGTGCAATTGCTAACACCTTTTTATAAGAAGAAATAGCCTTTAAGTAATTTCCATCTAAATAATAAGCCATACCCATGTTAAAATAAGACCCAGTATCTTTAGGAATAAGAGTAAGTAAGAATTTAGAGCCTTCAATAGCCTTTTCAACCCACATCTTTGTTTTATTAGAATCATTATTCTGGGAGTAATAATTTGCGCGCTCTACATAAATACTGTTTAACACCTTCCAATAGCAAGTTTCATATGGGAATATCTCAACCGCCTTTTCTAATCCAGGAACTCCTTCTTCATAGCTACGGCGTTCTACAAAATCAAACCCTTTTCGATAATAAACATCAGCTCTGAAAGGATGGAATGCAAGGTAGATTAATACAATAGTTATTCCCATAATTAGCATATAAAGAGTAATTCGAACAGGTAAGTTTTTAATTCTGGGAGTAATAATAGTTTGCTTGCTATCCTTCATTTGAGGCTTGATAACCACCATAGTCATTCCCATAACTATCCAGAAATGTGAGAGGATAGTAACCAGCCCAAAGCTGAATTGATTTTGTATCAAATACCCAAGTTCACATGTTAAAAATGCGGCAATTAATAATTTTTTATTTAT
The DNA here is from genome assembly GCA_040754115.1 of bacterium. Taxonomy (GTDB): domain Bacteria; phylum UBA9089; class CG2-30-40-21; order CG2-30-40-21; family SBAY01; genus JBFMDD01. Next base: position 10,527 of record JBFMDD010000287.1, on the reverse strand, counting down.
ATCCACTTCTTTAAAAGAGATTTTTAAACTAATCACAATATAGCTAATCAATAACCACAGATATAATATTAAACCAATTATTCCACGCGTAACAGTAATATCTAAGAAATCATTATGTGCTTTATCTGTCCCAATATTCATTAATTGTAGTGCATCTAATCCTATTCCAAGTATGAAATTTTTACTATTTTTAACGATTACTTTTATAGTTTCTTGCCAAAGTTTAACTCTCTCTTCCTGTGCTCCGGCAGTAAATTTAATTTCTGGAGTAGGAAGTGCTTGTTGAATCCTACACTCAATATCTGTTAACTCCTTCTTTTCTTCCTTAGAAGGAAGCTGGATTTGAGGCGAGGCTTCTGTCTTTATTATCGTTCCTACAACTCGACCGACAACTGAAGTTTCTGGATTTATATTAAAAGATATAGTAATACCAATTAATATTAAAGCAAGTATACTGGCCTCTATTTTATTTTTAATCATCCATTTTTTACTAAATAATGACTTAAAGATTAATGGTCCAAATGAAAAAAGTCCAATAAAAATTCCTCCTAATAGTAAAGTAACTATATGCGTAGTAGATAAATATTTTAGGAGAATGATAAATCCTAAGAAAGTACACAGAGTAATTGTTCCGTAAAAAGTAAAAGAGAAAAGTAGTCCACAAATAAGTAGATAAAAGATGAATATTCCACCTTCAAAACCTATAATTGTTGCTCTGGTTTTGGTATACAAAAAGCAGATAAAGAGTAAAATAATACTAATCCTATACCACCATGGACTCAAGAAGTTAAATAAAACTACCCAGATGTTCTTGCAAGTATTAAATATCTTTGTCCAGGTTAAAAATAATTCCTGATAATGAGATTCTGTTTCTTCTTTTTTCTTTACTTTCTTTGATTTATGAGGTATCTTCTTTACCTTTTCTCTTTTCTTGTCTAAAGATACATTCTTTAAATGAAGTGGAGCTTGAGTAAGCTTTTCTCTTAAAAGGAATATAGCTAATCCTAATGGAATAGTCATTATAAGATAGGCAGAGAAAAATACTGGATTGCCAAATGTGCCAAAAACTCTCTCTTTGGCAGAAAAACTCCACTTAAAAGGGTCATGGTCAAAATGTTGAAATATACCATAAATTGATATAGCAGTAGCGGTGAAAATCATCGTTTTTATTAATCGAGCTACGAATTTAGGCGTATTCATAAAATTAACCACTACATAAAATAAAAAGATATAATTAGTAATGGGAAGAAGCCCCTCAAAGCGTTTATAAAAACCAAATAGACTGATACAAGGACTAACTGAAGTAAGAGTACTTAAGATATTGATTGCCAAAAATGCTAAAATAGGAATATCAAGTGGTGTCCTACAGAGTTTAACCTCTTTAGAGGCAATAGCCTTTATCAACCATATCCCTAAAATAATTGAATTTAAGGAATACATTATCGTCAACTTGGCTAAATCAAAGGTATCATATGAAGGAAGCCAAAAGAATACAGGAACAATAATAACTAATAAAATAAGAATTCCTCTTATTATTTTATCACAAAATATTTGTAGCCCATTAATAAGAATGTCCTTTACAATTAGACTAATCAATAATAAAATTATGTTAAAGAGATATGTTAAAAAATGTGTAATATAGATAGGTGTCCGAGTAATAAAATGTTCAGCTACCGCAGGGGTAGATAAAATTAATATGAGGATGGTAAGTTTGATTATTATTTTGCACCACTTTAGCACAATGTTAGAAGATGAAGATAATGGCATCTACTACCTCTACTTATGGTTTTAAACCACTCTTTCCCTATAATTGAAAAGAGATAGCTCTAAGCATTTGATTAGCTTTAGCATTATTAGGCTGAAGTTGTAATATTTTATTAAATACTTCCTTAGCTTCTTTAAGATTTCCTTTCTGATAATACATAGAGCCTAAATTTTCATAAGCTGGGATATTTGTTGGGTCTAATTCTATAATCTTTTTACACTGCTTAATCACCTTATCAATTTTCCCTTGCCTAAAATATATCATTCCTAATGCATTGAGTATTTCGTGAGTTTTATATTTAGGATTTGCTTGTAATATTTCTTCGAATACTAACGCAGCATTTTCAAAGTCTTGTTTATTTAAAAATATTCGTGCTAAATTCTCTAATGCAGCTATATGTGTAACATTCAATCGATATGCTTCTTTAAATGCATAAATTGCTTCATCAAGCATATTTCTTTCAGTATATATTACCCCAAGATTATTATATGCGTCAGCTAAAAATGGATTTATACTAACTGCCTTTTTGTAAAATATGATTGCCTTATCTATCTGGGCTGGATTTCCCATTGCTCTTCCCTCTATGAAATTGGCTATTGCTAATGTAAAGTAGGCATTACTATGTCTATAAGAAGTAAGTTCAAGTAACTCATAAGCGCCATTGGTTGCCTTTTGAGTCCAATTTTTATCATTAGTATTTCGTGCCTTCTCTATATAAAGTCGATTGCATTCATCGCGGTATCTAACCTCATAAGGATGCAATTTAATAGCTTGCTCATATTTAGCAATGGCAGTATCCATATCTCCATGATGTAACCAGACAGTTCCGTCTTTATAAAAATTATCAGCTTTGTAAGCCCTTATTGTAAAATATGTTAAAAGAATAGCTCCCCCTATGATAGCCACACAAAGAATTAACTTAGTCGGTTGATTCTTTATCTGAGTAGGCACTTTTGGTTCTGGGTATTTATTAGGTTGTGTGGGTGAAGGTTGAAGGAATAATTTCCCTGCCACCATAGCTGTTCCTAATAATATCCAGAAGCCTGAAGATAATGGGGTAACTCCAAAACTGACTAAATTCTGACCAAGAAATCCCAACACAGAACATACAAGTCCTAAAACAATAAATTTCTCATTCCCTTCTATCTTCAAATAATATCTTATACCCGCTATAAAGAAGACAATTAATAACCAGACATACACTGCTAATCCTATTGTTCCTCTTGCTAATAGTGTATCACAAATATCATTATGCGCCCTGTCTTCAAACTCTATTGGCCCTTTCATCTCTGGTGGTAAAATAGAATATACATATTTAGGGAATACAAACCCCATCGTGTCCGGTCCTGCACCAAATAAGAAATATCTTGTTTTAGCTTTTATAGTAGCTATTGCACTTCCCCAGATATAAGCTCTCCATGGCAATGTAACTACTACTTTAGGTCCCATAGATGATTTTAGCTCTAAATGACCATGATCTAAAAGAGTAGCTGTTATACCAGGAATTGGCAAATTGAGTTTTTTGGGTTTAACCTGTGGATAAAATGTCTTTTCTGGCTCTTCTGAAGCAATGTCTTCTTTGGCTGTAGTATTTACCTCTTCTTCAATAGTAGTTTTAGATTTACCAAAAGAGAACAGTTCTGAAGTAAATCGTGAAATTACAGAGGTATCTGAAATTAAAAAATTAAATTTGATAAATATCAATAAAAGTATTACTCCTAAAGAAATTACCCTTTTCTTTTGTTTAATAATTTCTTTATTAGAAATTATCATAATTAAAAATAAGAATGCTCCTAAAAATAGTCCAATATATGAACCTCGAGTGTTACAATGAGAAAAACCATAAAAAGTTAAACATACAATACTTCCATAAATAAATGCCATTCCAAAAGCAGATATAGGTAAAGTAACAAAAACTACATACCCAAGACAAACACATAAATAAACTACTAACACTGCCCAATACTTAATAGAGAAAGAGAAGAAGTTAAATGAGAAAAATCCTATAACTCCAGATAGTTCATATACCAAAAGCCAAAGAGGACTCTTTTGTTTTCTAAAAGAAAGAATCAGAAATATAATACTAATGCTTAAATAAACTAACCATGCCATCAAAGGTGAGTAAGCAATCCAAAAGGATGGTTCAGGCTCTCCTAATGTTATTGGAGCTGATATTTTGTTGAAATTAATCGAAAAATAGATAAAAATAATGCTTGTTTTAATCGCATATAGCCACCGCCAAAGAAGTGTTGTTTGGCTAACAGAAGAAACATTCACATCCAATTTTGCCTCAATTTTTTTCTTCTTTTTCTTCTTAGCTTTAGCAGTAGTAGGTTTAGGAGGTATAACAATTCCTTTCTTAATACTGTCTTTTTCCCCTTTTACATAAAAATACATTCCTAAGGTAGCTAAAATTGCCATCTCTGCATATGCAGAATAAAAAACTGGATTGCCAAAACTTGAAATGATACGCCATGGATTCCATGATTCCCAACTTAATGGATCTTTACCAAAATGTTGAATCATACCATAACACGCTGAGGATAATCCAGCATAGATTATAGCCTTTAATAGGCGATAAAGTTTAGCTTCGGTATTGATAAAATTGATAATCAAGAAAAATTGGATAATGTAACAAGTAATAGCTAAAAGTCCCTCGTAACGCTTATAAGTACCAATCAAACTCATCATTGGATCAATAGAAAAAATAGTTGAGAGAATAGTACTTGTAAAGAACCCTAATACAGCTAAATTAATAGGGGTAGAAATAGATTTATAATTTTGAGTTAACATCATCTTTATTAACCAGGCAACTAACATAATTAATGTCAAAATATACATTAATCCTACTTTACTCAGGTCAAAAGTACTATATAGGTGAATATCAAAGTAGAGAGGGATGATAAAGGCTACGAGTGGAATGCCCCATTCAATTATTCGATCGCACCATTTAATTGTTTCTTTAGGTTTTAGAAAATGAGTTATTAGCCAACCCAGAAATATGGTTAATCCTGTTAATAAAAATACACTAAGCATAGTTACCTTCTTCCTCCAATTTATCCTCTTGGATGATATTTTGCATGAATGGCTTTTAGCCTTGCATGGTGGATATGAGTATAAATTTGTGTGGTAGTAATATTAGCATGTCCTAACATCTCTTGTACACTTCGCAAATCAGCATCATTAGCTAATAGGTGTGTAGCAAATGAATGGCGCAATGTATGAGGGGAAATCTCCTTCTTTATTCCACAGGCAAAAGCATATTTCTTAATAATCTTCCAGACTGCTTGTCTGGTAATTTCTTTCCCACGCCAATTCAAGAATAATCTCTCTACATTACTACCATTTTTAACTAAATACGCCCTTGCTTTATCTAAATATTCTCCAACATAACTCAAGGCAGTTTTACCAATAGGCACTATTCTCTCTTTTGAGCCTTTGCCTAAAATATTAGCAAATCCTATCTCTAAATTAACTTGGTCTACATTTAGAGAAATAACCTCCGAAACTCTGGAACCCGTAGCGTAGATAAATTCTAACATTGCTTTATCTCTTAAACCTATAGGTTTAGTAATATCTGGTTGATTTAGTAATAATTCTACTTCTTTATAAGTTAAAAACATGGGTAATTTAATAGTTGCCCATGATTTTGTATATGGGGATTCTAAATGAATAGTTGGGTTAAAATCAATTAACCTCTCTGTATCCATAAATCTATAAAACGCCTTAATACTTGCTACTTTTCTACCAATGCTTGAAGATTTCAATTGCATATTTCTTAGATAAGTAAGGTAGGCTACCATATTTATTTTCTTTGAATCCCAGGATTGAATATTATTCTTTTTAATAAATGAGAGATATTGTAATAAATCACTCTCATACGCCGCACAAGTATTAAGTGATAATCCTCGTTCTATCTTTAAATAATTAATGAAATCTTCCATTTGCTTTTTCATTTTAAAAATGGATTATTTTTCCTCTCTATTCCAATAGTAGAAATCCTGCCATGTCCTGGATAAATAATAGTCTCATCTTTTAACACTAAAAGATGTTTACAAATAGAGTCAATCAAAGTTTTACATGACCCACCTGGAAAATCCGTTCTACCAATTCCGGATTCAAATAGTGTATCACCAGTAAATACAAATCCATCCCCCAGTAAGCAAATTCCCCCTTCTGTATGTCCAGGAGTATGGATAACTTTTAATTTTAGATTAGAGGTTTGGATATAATCACCATCTTCTAATAATCTGTCTGCCGGGGTTGAAGATATTGTTTCTTCAGAGAAAAAGGCAGACAAATTCGATACAGAATCGGTAAGCATGAAAGCATCTTTTTTATGAATAAGGATTTTTGCCCCGGTAGCATCTTTTATTTTTTTGTTAGCCCCAATATGGTCAATATGTCCATGAGTATTGATGATATAAATAAGTTTACCATTTAACTCATTTAATTTATTAAGAATTAAGTGAGCATCACCCCCAGGATCAATAACAATTGCTTCATCTCCTCCAGTTAGAATATAACAATTACTCTGTATAGGTCCAACGACTAATTTATGGATATTATTCATCTTTAACTTATTTTATCTTTTATTTTTACTCTCAAGTATCAAAGTAACAGGTCCATCATTATGAATATCTACTAACATTTTAGCTCCAAATTCACCTTCTGCCACCACAATACCTGTTTTTTTCATCATCTCTATAAATTTAATGTATAATTCTTTTGCTAATACTTGAGAAGCGGCTTGAGTAAAATCAGGTCGTCTACCCTTACGACAATCACCATATAGGGTAAATTGAGAAATAATCAAAATCTGTCCATCAACATCTAAAATTGACAGATTAAATTTATTAGATTCATCTTCAAATATTCGCAGATTAACAATTTTATTAACTAAATATTCTACATCTGCCTGGGTATCTTGATGTGTTATTCCTAATAAAACAACCAATCCTTTATCTATCTTACCAACTATTTTATTATCAATGGTTACATTAGCTTCTCTTACTCGTTGTATACAAGCACGCATATTACATTTCCCTTGTCATAAATCAAATAGCAGGCAATAGCCAGAACACTATCCACTCTCTACTCTCTACTCTCTACTCTCTACTCTCTACTCTCTACTCTCTACTCTCTACTCTCTACTGTCCACTGATTCATCTATCCACTTTAAATACTCTTCATTACCTCCAATGATAGGTAATGCAATTATTTCAGGCACTGAATATGAATGAATTTTTTTCACTATCTCTATTAATTTCTTTAGTTGATTTTTTGTTGTTTTAATTATTAATAAACTTTCAGGTTCTACACTTACCTTATTTTTCCACCAGAATATAGAATTTATCTCTGGAATGATATTAACGCAAGCAACTATCTTCTCTCTAATTAATTTATCCGCAATTTTCTTCGCTTCTTCAGTTTGAGAAGTAGTAATTAATACTACAATATACTCCATTGTCTTCTACTCCTTTATCAATTAATAATTATCAATTAACAATTGACAATTAACAATTAATAATTAACAATTGACAATTAACAATTAACAATTATCAATTATCAATTTTAATGTTTGAATTTGACAAAAATGGTTAATTGTGAATTGTGAATTGTGAATTGTGAATTAATGGATTCAGGAATCAACACTTAGATTTATCCGCGAACATTCATTATATGGTGGAGGTGAGGGGACTTGAACCCCTGACCTCTTCCATGCCAAGGAAGCGCGCTCCCTCTGCGCCACACCCCCAAATTATAGTTTATAGTTAACGACAGAGCTCTCACCTGTATTGTTAATTAATAGGATTTCAAATTTTAATCCGATCCCCAACGTTCCAAATTGGGCATATAGATGCTTATGCCACTTGGAGAAATGGGTAACTGAATAAACCAATCTGGATGTTGTCTGATATACGACTGTACCTGGTTATATGGCAGATTCGAGCACCTCTGGATCCCTCCAATCGTGCGCCATTTATTGTAAGAGAGCCCAAAAGATTCAAATATTTTCTGACCAATAGTATCATTCAACAGCTTATTCATCTCCGTTTTCCTCCTGAGGAAAATTAGTTTCTTTGATGCATTCTGCTTTAATTCTCTGATACAAAATATCCTCGATTGTATCTTTGAAAGCTAGACTTTCTATGTACTCTTTTATGGCATGAGTAGTCTCGATCTCATGCACAATGTCCTCATACAAGTGTCTAGGCCACTTAATCGTGATTAGAGTAACCACACACACTACTACTAGAAACAGAACAGCCATAATACAAATACAATAGAATGTATAAAGCTCCCTCATATTAGCTTTAGTTACAACTAATCCAATAATACCTTCTATCAGCAGTAGAGCTAGGGCAAAAAACACTAATGGGTTTCTTATCTGACCTAATACTTCTGCCTTTTTATCCTTCTTTGCCATATGAAAACACCTTAAAATATATCATTGTCAATTGAATCTAATCTGCATAACACCCACGCTCAGCCACATGGCATTCACTTAAACGTAACTCCTTGTTAAATCTAAGTAAGCGTTCAGGTTATACATCTTTAACTTTTATCACCTTAGCATCCCCCCATAGACTTTCTAAACCATAAAGTTTTCGAGTTTCTTCATAAAATATATGTATAACTACATCACACAGGTCTATCAATATCCAATTTGCCCATTCATATCCTTCTATATGATGAGCTTTAATCTTCTCTTTATTTAATAATTCATCTACCGCATCAGCAATAGCCCTAACTTGAACATCTGATCTTCCGCTACAAATGACAAAATAATCAGTAATGTCAGTTATTTTTTTCATTTCTAAGACAATGACATCATTGGCTTTTTTGGTTAATGCTGCTTGTGCACAGCGTAAGGCTATATCCTTAGCCGACTTTGGCAAATTATCATCTCCTTTAATAAAGTATGTTCAGTATAGTCTGTGATCAGGTGACATACTGATCACTGCTCACTGAACATACTGATCACTTTCATATATCATAATACTTCATCTTATCTTGATAAAGTATGTTCAGTATAGTCTGTGATCAGTAATCAGGTGACATACTGATCACTGCTCACTGAACATACTGATCACTTTCATATATCATAATACTTCATCTTATCTTGTAAACTATTTATAAGTTCATTTCTTACCTCTACAGACCTTGGATGGATAATCCCACGATATTTTAAAATATCAAGGATTTTGAAATTTACTATCCAGAAAGTAACTATATCAAGCTCTGTTATAGCTATATTTTTCAATCTTTCATAAGACTTTTCCTCTCCTTTACTTTTCATATACTCCATATAGTCAGATACATAAACTATCTTATCCAAAGTAGAGGAATTTTTATCTAATGTTGAATGAGTTCTGATAGCTCGTAAAACATCTTCATCTGTAATACCAAATTCCTCCCTGGCTAATATAGCCCCTACATGAGCATGCCATAATTGTTTTTCATTCTTCTCTATTTCATCTAAAATAATCTCATATTCCCTTAAATAATTTTCTAATGACTCAACAGATAAATCCTTAGCACAATCATGTAATATAGCTGCTATCTTCACCTTATATGGACTAACTACATAATGTTGGGCTAAAAAAGAGGCTATTTTTTGTGTATTTACACTATGAATATATCTTTTATTAGAAAGCATTTTTTTTAACTTTTGCTCAATTTCTTCTAACTTTATCAATTCGTCCTCCTTATCCTTCTCACACCTGACCGATTACAATCCTAATAGCTTTTGCAAAAGTAAGTTCCACTTTTGTGAGTGTGGTGGCTTACTTCAGGTTGAGAGAAAAGTATGTTCAGTATACTCAGTGATCAGTAATCAATAAGCAATATGAGTGATGGTAAAAACTGATCTCTGAACATACTGACTACTGATTACTTTTAATCAAAGTAAAAGTAATCCTTCAGCCCCATATTAGACGCTTTGCTTGATCTTAGATTCTGTGAAAAGTAAAACTTATTTATGAAAAAATCATAAGGATTGGCTTCTGAATTTGACCAAAATAAAAAGAACGCAAGTAGCTCTCAATGAATAATAACAAAAAACGGTAAAAAAGTCAAGGAAAACTTTACCACGAATTAAACGAATTTTACGAATGGACACTAATTATTAGAATAATGGGTAGTGCTTTGTCACATTAATTGTTAAATCTAACCACAGAGAACACAGAATTTAAGAAAATAAGAAGATGAGAAGATAAGAGGATGAGATTTTTAAATCTTGATTTCTCAATTTCTTATCTTCTCAACTTCTTAACCTCTTCCTCCTCAGTGACCTCTGTGGTTTAATTCCTTTAATAATTTCTGTGACAGAGCAGTAGTCTGGTGTCTGGGTATCTATGTATCTGGGTTACATAGACTACCAGACACTGAGATACCCTTTTATTCGTCCAATTCGTGCAATTCGTGGTATATTTTATACCTTCCTATACGATCAAGAAAAACTTTACTACTTTACCATAATCTGGTGTCCTGGTATCTAACTGCCTGAGTAAAATGAAGGAGGAAGAATAAGTAAGCCAAAAAAACTATTTGACAAAAAGATGAATAAATGATATATTTTGATAGGGTTCACTTTAATGTGAAAGACTGCGGTTAAAAAAATAGAAATTGGGGGATGGTTCACTTTTGTTTGAAAGCTTGCGGATAGAAAAGAGAGTTGAAATTGGAAATTCGAAATTAGAAATTAGGGAGAGAAGTAAAAGCCCAATTTCTAATTTCCAATTTCAATTTTCTGTGGA
>JBFMDD010000286.1:0-24764 GCA_040754115.1 bacterium | reverse complement strand
CTCTTTTCTATCCGTTATCTAATTCCCTTCATCTTATCCTTAATTCTCTCCCAAATTTATCAAAATAGCCTTCTTTTTCACCTCCCTCTCCCCTTTTTACTCCGCTACTTGCCGATTTCAGGATTAATATTATGGGCGTGATAAATATCCGCCTTGATAGAAAAGACCTCTTTATATAAAGTAAGACGAAATTTAATACGAGGGAGTAATTTCACTAACCGTTGATACAGGATAGACTTATGCTCAAAATTCAAAAATGGAATTTCTCGCACCTTAATTCCATCTATCTTCTCTAAACCAACAGACTTTCTTTCTTCATTAAAGGCAATCACCGTGACCTCATATCCATTTTCATTTAAGGTTTTTGCTTCTTTATAAACCCGAGCATCTTTTCTTATATTAGAAACTACTACCATACATATATGTAGTCTCAATAATATTTCCCTCACTTTTGAAGTATAAGTTGTTTATTTTTAAACATAAAAGTAACCATTTTCAATTCTTCCTTAGAATATTCCTTCTTCTCTAAGTCTTATGTATTCTTTAAACAATGGGTCTTTTATTTCATATTTACCTCGCGTAACTTTCTTTATTAATCCTTTATTTTCTAATATGGAAAGAGACCTATAGAGATTATGATTAGATAGGTTCTTTAAGCGATATGGGGATTGTTTATCTTCATCTGCTATGGACCTCAAAACAGCTAAAAGATGGTGTCGCTCCATTAAATCTGACCAGAGTTGTTCAAAGTAAGACCGTTCATTATATATTGCTTTTAAGAAATTTTCCTCTACATCTTTATCTTCAACTACATTCTTATCCCCTTTTAGAGAAAAATAAATAAATTGACATAATAATTGGGAATAGTATGGATGAGCATTTGTTTTTTTTATTATACTATTAGCAATTTCCGGTTTAATAATAAAACCTAAATTTTCAAAGGTATTAATTATATATTGAGATAATTCTGAGTGTGGTAATTCTCCTAAATATAAGATTCTACCAAATCTAAAGAATGCGTGATGTTTATTAGCAAATAACTGTTCCATTAAACTTTCTTGACTTCCTGTAAAGATATAGGTTACCTTAGTTTGAAGTTGAAATACTGCCCGCATTCGTTTTAATAAAGTATCCCCGTTTAGTTTTTTTAAATCCCCAAATTCATCAAAGGCAATAATAAGGTGTTGGTTATACTTTTGTGCAAATTCCTGGGGGAAATCTAATGCATCCTTTAAGAGTGAATCTTCATCTACTTTTGGGTCAGCAAAACTAACGATGAACTCAAAATCTTCTATTACTTGTTTTATTTCAATATGTTTTAATGCATCAGCCAAACTTGCCCTTATTGTTTTTATTATATCTTTAAATGGTGTCTTTTTATTTTTTAAGACATTATTGGTAATCTCCTGGGCTAATTCTTTTTTAGAAGATGTTTGAAAAATATCAACTCGACAATTAAATATCCCCTTTTTATTTAAACGGTCTAATACCTCTAAAAGGATTGATGTTTTACCATATCTTCGAGGAGCAATTAATACAATACTCTGGTGATTTTGAACCAGGTCAACAATTTGATTAACCTCTTTTTCTCTACCTATTAAATTTTCTCCTCTTACTGGAACTCCGACTGGAAACGGACCTAACATTTTTAATACTCCTTTTTACCTACAAAAATTGTATCATACATCTTATGTATGAATAATTCTACAGATAATTACATCCACACTTGTGCTGATTCTTCGGTAGTAAATAATTTTATCTCCTTTTCCACATGGACAATATTCTACAACAAAAGGAATGGTTTGTCAATAAACTTTTTTCTGAAAATACTTTTTTCACCACTCTTTGTGAACCACCAGTCAACCTATTACAAAATTGATTCATAGACCTCTTTTGTCCTTTTAGCAATCTTCAAGGGGTCATGCCATTCCTCTACATAGACACGACTCTTTTTACCTATTTCTACCAATTTATCCCTTTCTTCTACACATTTCTTTAAGACATCATAGATATTGTGGATATTAGCATTTATAATTGGTAATGCCTCCTTCATTTGTGTAGGAATAAATTTTAAATCTTGTTCTCGGATGTAACACACTACTGGTTTTGCCAGAGCCATTACTTCTACAGCTACTCCACCATACCATCCAACAAGTAGTTGGTCAACAACCAAATCAGCCATTTCATATAATTGTCGAACCTGATGATGTGGAATTCTCTCCACTAATATTAATTCCACCTCTTTATATTCCTGTTTCAATTTCCTTAGGGCATCCATAATATACTTAGAGCCTTTTGCTCCTCTATCTGTTGGAGCATGTAAAACCCGGATTCTATTATCCTTTTTAATCCCCTTAGCAGGAGTCCATTCACTCATATTGACATTGGCATAAGCTTGAAATTCTGCCTTTGGTAAGACATAGATTAAATCTGGGTTTAAGGCAAATATTTTATCCGCATAGTAATCAAATTTCGTAATTCTCCTTTTTTTTATTAAATCTGTTTTATCATTGCATATACCATTGTAACAATCAGGTTCTGCACAGGCAGAAAAGGTAAAGTTTTTAACACAAAAATCTTTCTGTCGGGCATCACAACCTTGATAGGTAACAATAATCTTTTTGCCTGCTTTTCTTAAAACAGACAAGTCTAACAGGTCTAAATTAAACAGGTTAAGTCGGGGGTAGGATAAAAACGAACTACCAAAATTAAAGTGGAAGATATCATATCTCTTTAAGGAACTTATCAAGGAAAACCATTTTTTTATTTCTGCTAATAATCTGGGATATTTTTCAAGATGTAAGTCTATATCAGCCTGGTAATTTAACCAATTGTTTTGGTAAATCATTACTGTGCTGTCTAATTCCAATTTTCTCTCTGCCTGAGATAAGCCCCAGGCATTTCCGCCAATTGTTGTAGGACAGTGTAATATTTTCATTTTTCTTCCTCAATTAATATCTTTTTAGAAGATACCTATTTATTTCATCAAAATGTTTACCAATAGCCTCAAGTGAATGATGTTTAAGTACAAAGTCTCTTCCTTTCTTCCCCAATTCTAATATTTTGTTTGGATTATTTAATATATTTCGTAAGACATCTTTGATATTAAATATATTTGCATTTATCAAAGGTATCTCATCTTTTTCAATTAACCCCTCCTCAATATATAAATTATATAAATCTTCTCGAAGATAACATATCACAGGTTTCCCCATCGCCATAGCTTCAATAGCATACATTGCATACCAACCAATTACTAATTGATCGGCAATAATATCGGCTTCTGATATAAATTTTTTAACTTCTGAATTAGGAACTCTTTGAACCATGATAAATTCTAAATTATACCCTTCCGATTTTAATTCTTCTATAGCCTTTATAAAGTATTTTGTCCCTTTTATATTCTTATGATTAGGTACATGTAATATCTTTATTGTTTTATTTTTGTCGAATTTATAATAAATATTTGGTTTTACTTCTTCGGTATCTATAGAAAAATGACTGAGCAATAATTTATCCCAATGATACATATAATCAACCCACTCACATCCTGATATAATATAATCGGCTCCACGAGTCCAGATATCTATTTTTTTTGATATTTGTGTCCTCATCATTTTAAATGTAGGATAATCTTTAAATATATTATTTTTAAAAATTATATTGTTACATCGAGTAAGATCCTGAACATCAGCTCCATACGGCATCACAACGGTTTTTACATTTGCCAGTTTGTACAATGAGGACTCAATATATTTATAGGTGGTGTTATAAAGAGAACCTCCATTAAAATATATATATAATATCTTACAATTATATATTGAATAAAAATACAATATATAATAATTTAAAATCGGAATATTCAATATTATGTCGAATTCCCTGGTAATAAAATAAGTCTGGCAGACAAAGGTGACTGTTTTATAACCATATTTGTTTAAAGCTTTTTTATGATAAACATTATTAATTAAAGGTTGTGGTCCAAGACCTACATCATATTTTTTAGGAATAAACCTTGAAATCAACGTGAGTATGATCAAGGGTATAAAGATTAACAGATCTATTATAATAATTATTAAACGGCCGATATGGATGAACTTGCACATCTTTTTTATATCCATAATATTCATTTATTTCCTTACCTAACATTCTTCAAATTCCAGCATTCTTTTAATTCCTTCTTTAAGGTTAATTTCAGGACTAACTTTAAGGATTGCCTTCATTTTAGAGTTATCCCCTAAAATATCTCCTGGATAAGCAGTTTGCTGGTATGTAAACTTTGGTTTTTTACCTATTGATTTTCCTATTAATTCTGCCAGTGCTTTAATACTTATTTCTTCATCTCCACCTATGTTAAAGATACCTTTAACAGAATAGTCTAATGCAGATTTAAATGTTTTTACAACATCCCTAATATAGATTGGATTTATTTTAACTCCCTCTTTCCCATAGATACTAATCGGTTGGTCATTTTTAATGCTTTCAATAAGTCTTGGAAATAACATATTTTTTTGCCCTTCACCATATACAAAGAATAGTCTAAATACAACAGTAGAAAAATAGTCTTTATAATTAGCAGTTAAAAGCTCAGCGCAATATTTAGAGCTCAGATAAAAATTGACCGGGGTTATAATACTTGATTCTGCAAATTTTTCATAGCTATATCCATAAATACCTCCAGAAGAAGCTAAGATAATTTTTTTTATCCCCACCTTTCTTCCATACTCTAAAAGAGTTAGAGTGCTTCTGACATTTATATCAAAAATATCAAATACCTCCTTTGGGAACTCCTTATAATGTCTTGATTGAGCTAAATGGATAATCACATCTAAGTTTTTAGGTAACCTTGAATAACTAAGGTCATCAGAAAGATCTTGTCTAATCCATTTAACATTATTCCCCTCAGGTAAATTTATTTCTGACCTTGTTAAGCAATACAAGTTATTTCCTTCTGAAAGGAATTTGACCAGATTACTTCCAATAAATCCTGTTGCTCCTGTAATTAATATCTTCATTTAATTAACCTTTTAATCGAATCATTTCTTTTAAACCACAGATTTCCTTCATAGAAAACACTCGAAAGATAAACAATAGCAAGACGAACCCAAAAAGCAGGAATATTTTTATTAACACATTAGCCGTTATTGTGTTAAAATTCAGGAATATTCCAGCAAGTATAAAAGGGCAGATAATGATTGACATCTTTAATACCTGCCTGGGTTCGTATGGAGTAGGATATAGTATTTGAGATTTCCAGTAATATAAATATCCTAATAGACAATATGAGATTAAAGTTGCAAGACCGGCCCCTATCATTCCCCAAAGTGGAATCAATATCCCATTTAAAGATAGATTTACTAAGGCACATATAGTTGTATAATAAGCAAAGTACATGGTCTTTTTTGTTAAGCTAATTCCTGTACAAACCAATTGAGTTGAACCAAGTGCCACTACACTCAAGGTTAATATGCCTACTACTTTGTAAGATTCAAGGAATTTTTTAGTAGCTAAGAGAAGGATAAATTCCTTAGCAAATAAAGAAATAATTGCAGCGAAAAGGAAAAGAACTAACATATAATAAGTAAATACTTTTCCCCTTAATTTCTTTTCAATCTCTTTATCATCAGAATAAATGGATAATATAAAAGGACTCCATGCCATCCCAAAGGAAGTAATAAAAAGAAGCAATGGAATAGTCAGTTTTACACCTATGGAATAAAAACCTACCTCTTCCAGCGAAGTTAATCGAACTAAGAAAAACCTATCTGAAAGAGTCAATATCCACATAGCTCCATTAGTCAAAATTAAAGGAAGACTAAAATGAAGCATCTTTTTTAACTCTTCTATTGCAAACAAAAACTTAATATCTGCCCTATTTGTCCAGATTAAAAGAGGTAAGACCAGAACTCCAGTTATTAAAGGTCCTAATAGCCTCCCTTTCAAACCAAGGAGGCAGTATATTACCAAAAAAAGACTGATGCCTGTACCAATAATTCCATTTAATAGTGAAAAGAGCGTAAATTTAAAAGCCTTATTATGAAGGCGAAGTATCTCCCGTGAAAACATGACTAATGATGTCATGGGAATTGTAACGAAGGCAATAATTAACAAAATGGTATAATCAGCGTTTTTAAAGAACAAATTATTGATTAATTTACTATTCAGTAAGATACATAAAAGATAAAAACCATTCCAGAAGACCAAAAACCAAAAACTGGTAGAGATTACCCGTTTTCGTTCTAATATCTGTTGAGAATTATAATCAAAGTATATTCGTTGTGTTCCGGCTTCTAAGAGCAATGTTGAAAATAAAGCAAGTAGTGATGCCACTGTGGTCACTGTTTCCAGCACACCATACTCTGAAGGCAGAAAAATCCTTGTATATATTGGTAAAGTAATAAAACTTAAAAATTGAACTATAAAAGTTCCACTTCCATAAACAATTATATTCTTAGATAAATTCTTAAAATGTCTTAAAATATCTATACACCTCTACTGTCCGATAGCCTCATGGCACAATCGTATGATTTTTTCTATATTGTTCTTTCCGTGATAGTTTAATATCCACTCTCTGGATTTCTCCCCAATTTCTTCACAAATTTCTCTCTTTCCCACTATTTTCACCATCTGTTGAAATATCTCTTCTTCTGTTCGAGCGGATAAAATAGGAGCCGGTTCTTCAAAATATGGTTTGTATTTTTCTATATCATAATACATTATCACAGGTTTTTGACAGGACATAGCTTCAAGTGTTGAAGTCCCATAAGAACCCAGATTAAATTGGTCTATAACCACATCAGCTACATTATAAAACTTTAACAATCGCCCTTTACTCAAGGCATAAGGTAAAAAATGCAAATAGTCTTCTATCCCTAATTGGACTGCCATCTCTTTTGATTTCCCAATGTCATTTCCCCAACCAGTAAGTATCATATAAACATCTTTATTCTTTTGAACTAATCTGGCATACGCCCTTAATGGTTTATCACTTCCTTTCCAATAAAAATCCTGGCGGGATGGAACGAAAAATAGAAATTTACCATCGGCTTTATTCGCTAATTTTTCATCTACTAAATCAGATAATTTTATATTTTTTAATGGGCAATATTTACTGGTATCTACTGGAAATGAAATAAATTTACATTTTTCCTCTCCAATTTTTAGATTCTTAAAACAATCCATATACTCTTGAGTTCCAAAAATTATTGATTTTGCCTCCTTATAGGCTTTTTGTTGAAGTAATGCTTTGGCTCTATTTAACTTACTTTTATCTTTATCTTGAAAAGGGATAATAGTTATATCTCCTCCAAAGGGAATTGGGATATAGGGAGTTCCAGAAAAATATGCATACACCGGCCCTAACCCAAAGGTAATAATCACATCGTACTCTTTCATCTTATCAATTATTGGAAAGTACCAGCTTATGAATAAGACGCTGCTTATGTTATAATTCTTAATAAGATTTATGGTACTAGTTAAATTCTTTAACATGCTTAACAATCTTTTAGTTTTAGTATTTCTCTCAACATATTTTATCCACTCTGGCTTAGTCCATCCTAATGTATCTGCTTTTTTTCTCCAATCTTCAATTGATAATTTTGAATTCATAAGTAGCTCAGTCTCTACTTCAAAATCCCCATCTTCCCAAATAGGCTGACTCATTCCAAAATTATCAGCGGCATCTAATATCAATTCTGCTTCATATCCTGCCCTTCGAAGTAGTTTAGTTAATATATAGGCATTATTAGCTAAGTTTTCAAATATTCCTATTCTCATTTTTCTTACCTTCCACAGCCAACCCAAATCCTTCTTTCCCAAACTTATTACCATTATAAAGCATATATTTTTTATCTTTATGACGAAAGACATAAGGATAGGCTATTACCTCTGAATCCCACCCGGAGTCTGAAATCGTTATCCCTGCTTCTTTATCCTTTCTAATCCAGGTTATGCCATCCTTAGATTCTGCGTAGCCAATTCGATAACCCAAACCCTGGTTATATGAATACCACATCTTATAAAGGCTATTTTCTTTTAAAACGCAGGGGCGAGCAATGTTTTTTTCTTTCTCTGTTTTAAAATCTATGGCAATAGTTCCTTTTCTTATCCAGTTAATACCATCTTTTGATTCAGCATATTTTATGTGATAATATGACTGGGGAATTTCATCAATTACCTCCCACCTTATTCCAGAGGTATACCACATTTTCCATCTTCCATTCTCTATCATAACGAAAGGAGAGGTAACAAGACACGGGTCATACTCACTCCTTGCCATAATGGGTGCTTTTGAGTATTTATAGAAAGTCCTACCTCCATCTTCGCTGATTGATAGTCCAATAGAGGCATAAAATAAAGGTGGTTCTGCACCCTTATTCCACCCAATGTAATACAGATACTTTTTCCCATCAGCACTAACTATTGATGATGGATAAACACCGTGTTCGTCAAAAAAACCAATCGGACCCGGTTCTAAAACAGGTTCCTGCGAAAGATTCAATATTTTGGTAGGGCAGGTAATATCCAGTTCGATATAGCCAATATGAGACTTTTGATGTTTATCCCTACTTGCAAAATAAACCCTATATATTTCTCCCCCGATATAATCTACCGTTGGGAGCTGGGCATGAGATTCCATCCAGTAAAATCTCTTATCTGGTGTAAATATTAATCCTTTCTTTATCCACTGCATTTATTTTATTCCTTACTTTTTCACTATGATTGTCCATTCCCATAATGGATAATCATGAAGTAAAGAAACCCTTTTTTAAAAATTCCTCTTACAAAAATCAAAAAAGTATAAAGAATCACCATAGTATAAGTGTTTTTCTTTATAATCTACATAAGTGGTCAATAAATTAAAAGCAAATCCTTTTTTTTAATATTCATTCATCTGGTAGAGAATATAATTTATATATTCTCTCCAGAGATTCTCATCAATATCAAACTTTACATTGAATATACCTGAGGTAAAGGAATAATCTGCTACTTTGGTTATTTTATCACTGTGAATAAACTTTACACAGTTATTTTTTACAACACTTTTAGCCGCATCTAACATTTTTATACTGATATCATAGCCAAAATATTTTCTGATATTAAAGCCTTCTTCAACTAAAAAATTAAACATCGCTCCGTAGCCACATCCAAGTTCATTAACCGTAATTACCTCTTCCTTATTTTCAACAACTTCAACAAGTTTTTTAAACCTCAAGCATTGTGATTCTTTGTCTCTCCAACCTACACTCTTAGAATCTAAACCATACTTTTCTATCCCTTCTGAATATAACCTCTCTATTTGTTTTAAATCAACTTTCATCTCGTCAAGCCATCCAGTTAAAGTTTTATTTGCGAGCTATCCTTAGGAAATACCTCAGTCCTTTTTGCCACATACACCTCTTTCTCTTTAGTATCCTTAAGTATTAATGCACCCGCACCAATTATATTCTCTTTTTCTATAGTTAGGCCGTCTCTTACTGTGGCATTAACCCCTATGAAGGTATGTTCTTTTATATGACAATGTCCAGAGACGACAACATGGGAGGCAATGAAACAATGATTTTCTATAATTGAATGATGTCCAATATGATTTCCACTCCACATAATAACATTATCCCCAATCTTGACAAAAGGTTGTATGGTATTGTCTTCAAAGATAAAACAATTCTCTCCTATTGTATTACTCCAACATGTGGCTTTTGAGCTTACATAGGTTAAAAGTTTATACCCTTTTTCTTTAGCTTTTCTAAAAAATTCAGCTCGGGTTTTGTTCAAATTAACATAACCGATGGCTATAAACATGGTACATTCTGAAGGTGGATATGTTTTCTCAATACTTTCAAACGGAACAATCGGCAAGTCAAATAAAGATTCTCTGTCAATGCAATCTTGCGTAGCGGTAAAAGCAACTACTTCATAATCACTATCATTAGTCAGGTAAAAATGAACCACCTCAGCAAAACTACCTGTTCCCAATATTACTACTTTTTTCTTCATATTACCCCTCTTTTAATTTAGTAAATGGAATGACATAGAAAAACTTATATTCATTTAATAATTCCTCTTTTGAGGCGTTATAGATTTTGGGATTGTTGATTTTAATATAATATAAGTATTCTCTACTTATGGTTGCCCATTTCTTTTTAAATCTATAAACCCCTTCTTGAGTTAGCCATGTTCCACCCCAATTCCAAAAATAATAACCCTGTTTTGAGGCGTCAACCATTGCTTTATAAATAATCAGAGACAATGGTTGCAAACTCCCAAACTCTTTCATAATGCCAGGAGTGAAGTACTCCACTGTCTTGTTAAAATAAAAAAGTAATAGACCTGCTATCATCTTACCTTCTTTCTTGGCTACATAGATATTATAATCTTTCTCTTCTTCAAAATGTCTATGGATAAGCGAAAAAAACCTATCATCTTTTTCCCTGCCACCTATAGCCCGCATATTTTCTTGATGAAGATTTTTAAGGAATTCAATCTGACTATTGTCTATTTCTACAATTATATTTGAGTTAATTGCCTTGTTTATATTTCTTCTTGCTGTTGAGTCAATTTCTGTTAGAATCATCTCCTCATGATTTTGCTTAAACTTCAGGTTTGTCAACATCCCTATTCTTATATCCGTTAAATCATATTTTATGTCTTCATAGTTACATTCTATCAAAGGATTGGAAATAATTGTCGATGCCCCAACTTGAGTGTCTGTGATGATAGAATTATATTCCTTGATTAATAAATCATAGGATTCTCTGCTACTGGAAATAATTCCACCATTGCTGCCAAAAAATGGCAATGAATTATACACCCTGCCATATTCCCCATCGATGAACATAAGTGGCAATACACCTTTTATTTCACCATTTTCGATAGATATTATGTAGTCATTCTTACAGTTCAATAGATTTACTAAAAAGTTTTTAAAATTAAGCGAATAATAGAAAAGGGCACCTGTATTATTCAACAAAAAATTTTTATAATCTTCAAAAAGATTTTCAGTTAAAACTTCTATTTTTATCATTATTAAAAAAACTTCCTCAGCCACCACTCAAGAATCTTTGTTCATCATAAAATCCAATTTTGGGCATAAATCCCATCGCAATCCTATATTCTCCATATAATTACATCTTTTTTATTTCCCCAACTAAGTGCGAGTTGCTGTAACTGAACAAGTGCCTTTATTTTTTCATCAAATAGTAATTTTGCCCGTTCCTTCCGAAATTTTTCTTTTTCTTTAAACAATTCTTCTTTAGTTAATATTCTCTTCCCGATAACAATTTTTTGATTATTTTCCATAATATTTTTCCCTGAAGTTAGTAAATTTTTCAGTTAATCCATATTTATTTAGTATCTTATCAAGTTTTTCTTTATTTACAGTTGCTTCTTCTAACATCAACTCTGTTTTCCTTATGTCTTTGTCCCTGAACACCCTCAAAAATAATGCTATCAGATACTCAGGTCCTATTACCTTTGTCTTTATTCCTTCATATTCTGTTTCTTGTGCTTCTTCTATGGCTGTTTTTTCAAGTTCGTCAGCAGGGAAAATATCAACAGGAACACCTTCTATAACTATCCAATGTCCTTTCCATGGATAACCCTTTTTCTTAAGATATTCATAGATAGGTGTCAATATAATCAATTCTTTTTCTTTTGATTCTTTTTCACAAATAATAAAGATATCTAAATCTTCTGTAAAAAATGGCTGAGTCCACCGTAAAGCACCTATCGCACCACCAATAGCATAATCTTTTATTAACCCTTTATCCTTTAATTCATTTATAACTTCTAATGTTTTTCTCATCCCAAAAATCTCCTCAGCCACCACTCAAAACTCAATAGTGACCAGATAAAAAGGCGATGGTTGATTTTACCTGATGTATGTTCATCTATCTTATTTTTTACAAACTCATAGTTTAAATAATTATAAATCCCGGCGCCTTTATTTAAAAGGAGGGATTGGATATAATTAATACTCTCACCACGAAACCAGGAGGCATCAGGTGCAGAAAAACCTATCTTTTCTTTATAGATTATCTCCTTCGGAATAAGTTTTTGCATCGTCTTGCGTAAGATAGCCTTGCCTTCATGACTTCTTATTTGATACTTATCCAGAAGTTCATCTTCATCTACTTTGATGACCTTTTTTATATCACCTAATTTATAAATTGGTGGTATCTGCATAGCAAAATCCACTAAGTCATTATCCAGAAAAGGCACTCGTGTCTCTAAGGAATGGGACATACTGATTTTGTCTTCCACCACAAACAAGCCATGAAGAAAGGTTTTTATCTCAAAATACAAAGAATTATTTATACAGTCTTGTTCGGTTTGGACTGATATTTCTCTTTGATTAAATACCTTCCGAAAAATGTCAAAGGTAGAATGTGCTTTTAATGTATTTTGGACAGCCTGGGCGAAAAAGACCTTTTTTTCTCCATCCTTGACTAACCTCTGCCAGTAATTATAATAATTTTGTAAGAATTGCTCTTTATTAGAAGAGCCAATGGCATGGTAATACCGCCAGGGGTATCCTCCAAATAATTCATCTCCACCGCCACCAGACAGAACTACCTTGACAAATTTACCAGCTAACCTGGCGCCATAATAATTAGGATAACATTGCCCTAATCGGAGGTCTTCTAAATGCCAGATAAGCTCTGGCATAATTTCCTCCATATCCCCGGCGTGTAATACCACCTCATAATGCTCGGTTTTCAACAGATTAGCTAATACCTCTGAATGTTTTCTTTCGTCAAAAGATAACTCTAATCCTGAGGCAGAAGTTAAATCAAATCCTACGGTAAAGGTAAAAATTCTACCAAAATGCCGTCTGGCGATGCTGGCGATACTACCTGTATCCATCCCGCCACTTAAATAGCTTCCTACTGGCACATCACTAACTAATTGGCGATTTACTGCTCGCACAAATAAGGCATATAGTTGTTCTATCGTCTCCTCCTGGGATAGTTTGGAAGAGGATGAAAAATTATACTCCCAGTATTTATGTCTTTTAACATCAGCCTTATCAATATCTATCTCTATATAACTTCCTGCTGGCAAAAGCGTTATGTCTTTAAACATGGTATTATCGGTAAATATATTCTGAAAGGTAAAGTATTCATTCAACGCCTCATAATTTAACTCTACCTTGACAAAGTCGTTTTTTAAGATAGATTTTACTTCAGAGGCAAAGATAAATATGCCATCCTTAAAATAATAATAAAGTGGCTTTATCCCGTATCTATCTCGGACAAGGAAGAGTTTATTTTTTTCATTGTCCCACAGGCAGAAGGCAAACATCCCATTAAACTTCATTATGCAATCAATTTCCCATTCCTGATATGCGTGCAGGATAACTTCTGTATCCGAGGGAGAATAAAATTTATGGCCTAACTTTTCTAATTCTGTCCTTAA
Source organism: bacterium (assembly GCA_040754115.1). Lineage (GTDB taxonomy): Bacteria > UBA9089 > CG2-30-40-21 > CG2-30-40-21 > SBAY01 > JBFMDD01. Next base: position 11,348 of record JBFMDD010000286.1, on the reverse strand, counting down.
TTCTTTAAAATTATAGACCTCACCGTTATAGACAATCCAATAGCTTTTACCTGCTTCAGACATAGGTTGATGTCCTTTAGGAGAAAGGTCAATGATGGCTAATCTTCGATGTCCAAGAGCTAAATGCCATTTTTTACCTTCTATCTCCTGGTGGGCATAACGGCTTTCGATAGGTGCTAAATGGACATTTTTATGTTTAAAATCATCATCAGTCAGTTCAAACCATAGATTTTTTCCACGACTTACGCCATCAAAAGAAAATAATGTATAGCCCGCATCATCAGGACCTCGATGTGCTACAATATCACACATATCTTTTATTATCCATGGGTTAATAGGTTCTTTTTTGACATTCAATATCCCTGCTATACCACACATCTTTCTATTTCCTTTCTGCTTTCTCTGCTTCTATTTGCCTTTTTACCTTTCAATATATTTACAGTAAAGTTAATAAATTTTTCGGCTAACTCCAACAGTTCATGAGCATCTTCTGGTTCTTCATCTAAAAATCCATATCTAAATTCAACAGCATAAGGGGTAAGCTCAGGAAGTTTTTCAACATAGTCTGGAAGTTGTATCTCCTTTGCACAAGAAAGTTCTATTAAATCCTCAATATCATGCGTCTTTGGAAAGATTACATCATTATATGACAGAATTGCTTTTATAGCCTTTTCTACAACCTGTTGGATATGGAATAGGATAAGTTCTGTTCTTATCTCTTTATCGTTTATTACTTTTTTAGCAAGTACTAAGTCTGCTTTAGCTAATTCCAAAAGCTGTTCATATTCTTTCATATATGACTACTCCTTTTTTTTTGGCTTCTGCAAATACAGAATTAACCCATTCCTTGCTGTAAAATTCAAACTCCCTAGGTGTAGTAACAATTATATCAAAGGGCATTTTGAATCCTCGTAATATCCTTCGTATCTTAACCGATTCACTCCTTTTAGATTTAATATCTTCCTTAATTATCAATAAATCTATATCACTATCTATAGTAGGCTTTCCATAACCATACGAACCAAAAAGAATTATCTTTTCAGGAGTAAAGTGTTCAATTATTCTTATAATAATTTCCTGTAAAATATTTTTTTCAAGCTTTATATTGGTTATTTTTACCACAGAATTTCTTGATTTTCCTTTAGCCGATTGAGACACTTTCAATCTTCCTTTATTCATCCCTAAGACCTCCTCAATCACCACTCAAAGGAAAGTAGTGATTATTATCATTCACCAAATTCACTAAATTTCAAAGAATTGATAAAAGAGTTGTATTTTCCTATCCACTCTGTCCTGAAAGAATCATATAAACATTAAATTTCACTTCGTGCTCTCCGTGTCCCTCGTGGTGAATAGTTACCCATTTCCTTAATTTGATTTACTCCTTCAAGGCATCAATAACATAATTCTGTTCCTCTGCACTCATATTAAAATAGAGTGGTAAGGTCAGGCTTTGGTTATGTGCCTTTAGAGAGGCAGGAAAATCTGCCGGTTCTATATTATACTTTTGGCGATAATAGCCTAAGGTATGAACCGCATGTGTCCCCTGCCTGACTGAAATTCCCTTATTGATAAGCCTCAATGCAAGGTCATCACGCAAGACTGGTGCGTCATCGTTTATCAAAAGCACATAAGATTGATAGGTATGATGATAACCTGTCATCTCCCAAGGCAAAGAAATCCAGCTAATATCTTTCAGGGCTTCATTATACCTTTGGGCTAATTCTCTTCGCCTCTCCAGTATCAGTTCTAATTTTTTCATCTGAGCAATCCCTAACGCACCCTGAATATCGGTCATTCGATAATTATAACCTACCAGATTATATTCTGGCAGGGTAAATTCACCCTTTTTGTGTCGTTCTATGTCTGAAACTGATGCTCCGTGGTCCCTCAACATCTTAACCTTCTCTGCTATTCCTGAATCATCTGTCGTTATCATTCCTCCCTCACCGGTGGTAACCGACTTTCGTGGATGGAAGCTAAAACAACCCGCATCTCCAAATGTGCCAACAGGTTTTCCTTTATATTTTGTTCCAATTCCACAGGCGGCATCTTCAATGACCTTAAGATTATACTTTGTAGCCAGCTCTAAAATCGGCCCCATCTCTGCACTTAGTCCAAAAAGATGAACGGGTATAATTGCCTTTGTTTTACGGGTAATTTTTTCCTCTATCTTTTCTACATCCAGATTAAATGATTTTAGACTAATGTCAACAAAGACAGGTTTTGCCTGCTGATATTCAACTGCATTGGCAGTAGCAACAAAGGTAAATGACGGAACGATAACTTCATTTCCTGCTCCAATTCCGCAAGCAATTAAAGTTAGATGCAAGGCCGTAGTGCAGGAAGAAGTAGCAATTGCATATTTTGCTTGTGTCCAATCGGCAAATTGGGTTTCAAATTCGGCTACCTTTGCCCCTTGACACACCCACCCACTTCTTAAAACCTCAATAACTGCCTTTTCTTCATCTTCAGTAAAGTATGGTTTTGTTATTGGAATCTTCATTAATTATTCCCTTTCATTAGTCTCTGCTTTTATTTCTTTTCTTTAAAAAAGTTCTCTATTTCTATTATAATAGGGATATTAACATCTTTTGTCTTTAGAACTTGTTTTAGGATATTTTCTACCCCATTATAAATATTATGATATTATGCAGAAATGTACCAATCGCCGCTAATTCAATAACCGTTTTCTCTTTTCTTGCCATAGCCTCTTTAAGATTAATTAATGCTATTTCAATATTCTCTTTCTCTGCAACAACTTCCTTTGGTAGACTATCCATAAACTCTTACCCCCATTTCTTCTACAAGGTTATTAAATAACGATTTTTGGGAGAGATCTACAAGGTCAACAGGTTTTGATAAGTATTTAAATAATTCCGCATAAAATTTGAAGAATAATCGAGGTTCAATACCTTTTACCCCGATATCTATATCGTTAGATTCATAGTCTTTTTTTATTGATGAGCCAAATAAAATAATAGATGAAACATTATCTTTTTCTGTTATCATTTTCATCACCTTTTTTGATAGATTTCAGAGGATTCATTATTTCTCCAACAAGATAATCTATCTTCTCAAAAATCAAAGCAGTATTCACCTTTTAATAACCGCTCTTTTTATGTCTTTGTCTCCATTCAATCAATCTTTTCAACCCTTCCTTCAATGGTGTAGTGGCTTTAAAGCCTAATTCTTTTTCTGCCTTTTCAGTGCTCCCAATTCTATGTGTCACAAAGGTTTGTCCTTGCGGTTCATACTGAATTTCAAGGTTACTACCTGTAAGTTCCAGGAGCAACTCGCAGATTTCTTTAATTGTAGTTTTTACACCACAGCCTACATTATAAAATCTATCGGTTACATCACTTTTTAAAGCACATAGATTGGCACAAGCCGCATCCTGGACATAGATAAAATCATAAGACTGAGAACCATCGCCATAAATAATGGGTGGAAGTCCCTGGTCAATACGGTCTAATATCTTCATAATTACCGCTACATAGGCGCCTTTGTAGTCCTGCCTTGGCCCATAAATGTTCATATACCTTAGCCCGATGTAATTAAGTCCATATCTTTCATAGAACGCTCGGCACATATGTTCACCGGCAATTTTGGTAGCACCGTAAAAAGTGCGGTTGTTATAAGGATGATCTTCAGTCATTGGAATTTCCACCGCATTCCCATAAACAGATGCTGATGAGGAAAAGATAAGTTTTTTTACTTTTCTTCTGACACAAGCCTCAAGGACATTAAATGTCCCTTCGATATTTGTCTTGAATGCCGAACGAGGATATTCATAACATTGCAATAGCCACAATGCCGCTAAATGAAAGACATAATCAACTCCTTCCATAGCCGCATCTAAAATATCCGTTTGAGTAATATCACCACCAATCTCAAACACCTTAACCCGCGAATCCTTCAATGCATCTTCAATATTCTCTCTTGTTCCACGGCAGAAATTATCATAAATAACAATCTCACCTACCTCCTCCTCTTTAACCAATTCATCAACCACATGTGAGCCGATTAACCCTGCTCCGCCAATCACCAGAATTTTACTTCCTGAAATATTCATTTACACACTCCTTTTTATCATATGACCTTTGAAAACATAAGTAATTATAGAACAAAAGCAGCTTTTTGTCAATACTTATTTTAGAGGGTGTTGAAAAAGTCATTTTTTAGGAAAGGGTAGTTTTTGGGGTGAATTTTCTAAATGCTAAGTCTCATATTAAATGAGGCAAAATAGGGGTTTAAGTCTCAAATTATTTGAATTAGTTACCCCGCAGCTATCCCGCTGAAAATGTATTTATAAATTTACCCTGCAGGATTTGTATACAGCTTTTTGATGGAGTATAATTCCCAACCATAACAGTTATAACCCGCAATAACTCACCTGTTTATTTAATTTTGTAACCGTTCAGGTAGCTAAGAATTTTGCAGTTTATCAGCTTCAAGGTTCCAGGTTCAGAGTTCAAGGTTACTAAGCGATAAAGATTAAATGCTTTAAAAATATCAAATCCTGACAAACAGCTAAGCAAATCAACTCAGGAGCACACCCCCAACCTTGAACCGGGAACCCTGAACGGTTACAAAAAAAGGTTACTGGTTATGGTTAGGAAGCTGGTATGGAAGTTAGGTTAGGATGTTGGTGAAACGAAAAGCCCGACTTCTTAACCCCTAAACCAAACTGGCATCTTAACCCTAACCCTTTTACCAGAAATTAGATGATGATACCCTCTGAAAATCGTGCATAATTTACTCAACATGTCACTAGAATTTTTTCTCCTTTAATATCAATGACTTACGACATTTTAATAAAAATAGTTTAAGCAAGAATCATTCCGAACAGTATTGCCTCTCTCCCCAATTCCCAATTTCTAAAAGAAATCACCATAAACAGATACAGCTTAGTTTATAATCGCACACTTTTCAAACTAAAGTGGACCACTAGTACTCTGTTGAGTAAATTTTGCAACATTTTTTAATTTGGAGGCCTCAACTTGTTGAGGTGATACCTTTACTTTACCCCAAACAAGTTTGGGCTTCCATTTTATTTGTTGCATTATTTCTTCAACACGGTACTAGGAAATTACTGAATATTTACAATAATACAGGTATAAACTTATTTCCTATTTCACCTTTCTTTTTCTTAGAAACAAATAATGGTAAGAATTTATCATCCTTAATCTTAGCCGCCATTAAATCATATTCCTCAAATAGTCTTTTATTTTCTAATAATGCTCTATCTCCTGGTATAGCATTTACAATAAATTGATAATATTCAATAATTCTTTCCTTGCTAATTTTACCTTTTAAGAGTTCACAAGCTCCTATAATAATTAAATCTGGATTTTTAGAAAGTACATAATCACTGTCAAATTTAAGATGGGCTAATGCACCTGATGTTAATTTGCCTACCTTTTTCCTACCGATATGTTTGTCATTTAACCCTAACATATCTATTGTATAAAATCGTGTATAAAATGGTATTATTCCTGCTGGATTAAGTGCCATCGAAGTAGAAGATGGTAATCTATCAGCTAACCATCTACCTGTATCTATCCTGTCCTTTTCTACTTCATTACTTTTTATAACTAAATCTTTCGACTGGGTACCTCTTGGAGATGAATTAAAAGAATGATATAATGAATATCCGATAGTTAGAACAATAAAAGAATAAACTAATAGCTTATATTTTTGGAATCTATGGCTAATTATTCTAAAAGAAGTTCCTATAAGGATACAAAATAATGGAAGTATTGGGACAAAAAACCTAAAACATGGGAAAAAATCCCCTCCTATCCAAAAAATATAGACACAAAATGGCAGTATTAAACTCATTAAATAAGTAACCCCAAATTCTTTTATATTATAAGTACATAATATAACAAAATTTATAAGAAGTAATATATTAAAATTTTGGGTAACAAATTCTGTTATATAGAATTTACCAGCATTAAATACCTCCTGTCCACTAACAACCTTAACATAGAATGTATTGGGTAAAATCTCTCCATAATACCATAACTTAAATAATAAATAAGGCAGAGATAATATAATAAAACTTCCTACGAATATAAAGGCATCTTGTAGATATATTTTATTCCTCTTTATTATTCCTGATATGAGACGATGAATAAATGAAATAAATACAAAAAGGACCCCTTCTGGTCTACTCATACAGGCAAATACATAGAAGATTGAAGAGTAAATATTACTCTTTCTATTATAGATACCTTTCAAATAAAAAAGGATTCCTAATAGGAGTAAAAATCCAAAAAGGTGTGTTTCTAACCCTCCAGTAGTCCATACACAATAACTACTATTATAGACTAAAAAGACCGCAGGAATAAAGTCGTAAATATCCTCTTTTCTTCTATTATTTCCTGCCATCTCTTTAGAAATCCAAAATGTGGTTAATAAAGATAGCAAACTGAATAAAATACCTAATATTTTAGATATTTTTATAGGACATAATCCTACACTCATAAATCCACTTAATAATATTACCCATAAAAAATTAGTGTATCCTTCTACTCTCTCACCTTCATTATATACTAATCCGTTCCCATGAATAAAATTATCTGCATATCTAAATGAAATATAAGCATCATCAATTAGATGTTTAAATTGAAAATGATGTACATGAATAAGTAATATAAGTGAGGCAAAGAGAAAGATTAATATTATTCCTCTTTTTTTCCACTTATTTTTTGAAAAAGCAGATAATCTAATAAAAGAAACATCCTGCTTTTTTTTAGTTTTGGCTTTTGCCTTTGCTTTTGCTTTTTTCCCCATTCTTTTCCCTCATTCCTCATTTTCTTCCCCCACCTGAGCGCTTAACAAAACTCTACCTCTCTGAGGCTACAAAAAACCCACCCTTAGTTATTTAGGCACTAAGAGTGGGTTGTTTTACCAAGAGTAGCTGTTTTGGTTAAGGAGTAGAAGTAAATGTAAAAAGTTTAATGTCAGTACTAAAATAATCAAGTGTAATTGGACATGCTAACCTTCCACCTGCTTCATAACCTCCTTCAGGTTCACTACCCTTAAATGTATATCCCTTTATTAGTGGCACTATAACATCAAGACCCGGGCGTAAAGTAACCTTAGGAATATTCAATAATGATTTTAGTTTACTATTTGGAAATCTTACCCAACATTTTACCTCTACTGTAGTAGCCTCAGAACCATTAGTTACATGCGCATCAATAGTTAATGTCTCGCCAGTATGAAACTCGGTATCATTTAACTCAATGGAAATCGCTAATACCTTACTGTATTCATCCGCACCCATATCCACTACGCCATTGATTATTCTCGGCTCACCATCCATATCCGTATCTGGGAGTGCTGGAGCTGTGTTTGACCCTACATCTATACACGGAGAGGTTGCTTGAAGATGATAATCTCCTCCACCTATAAATTGGGGCTCAGCAGAAATATCATGTGCTCCTGGACTACAGTGCCAGTAATCACCTCCTGCATTACCCCAGACATTGTTATAGTCAATACTGGGGTTACTTTCAACTTCCCGCATAATACCATAGTTTCTATTCTCTGAGATAATGTTGTTGGTTACAGGAGGAGAGCCATAGTAGCAGTAAATACCATTTCTTGAATTCTCTGAAATAGTATTATTAGTGATAATTGGAGAAGAGTGGGAACACACAATGCCTCCTTCGCGATACCCACCACCATGATTTTCTGTAATAACATTATTAGTTATGGTTGGATAACCATAGAAACAGTAAATCCCACATCTCCCGTTTCCTGATATGAGATTATTAGTTATAGATGGGTTTGCACTTGCATCACAGTATATCCCATTACCCTCATAAAACCATGAACCTGCTTTTCCACCAGTTATCTTGAAACCCGAAACACCATATGGTTGGGGATACGCGTTTGAGATCCATATTACCGTTGGATTACCAGGAAGGGAAGAAGCATCTATTATTGATTTGTCGCTCCCTGCACCAATAAGCATAACCTGCTTCTTGATACTCACAGTCTCTGTATATGTTCCTGGTGCACACTGCACAGTATCTCCACTACCAGCTACACTTATCCCCTTACCAATAGTCTTATAAGGATTTTCCTCAGTTCCATCACCCATTACATCATCCCCATTTACCGCATCCACATAGATAGTAGCAGCATTTACCACACTCAAAGTTCCCATTCCAAAAACCGCGCCTAAAACCACTAAAGTCGTTAATATAATCTTTTTGCTCATTTTTTAAAAATCTCCTTTCATTAATAAATTTTTTATATCAACCAGAATCGTGGCAGAATTTATTTTTCAGCTACCCACCTACCTTTCCTCTACCAGATTGATTTTTAAGATATTTTAATTATATAAAAAAAAACCTCTTTGTCAAGAATTTTTTTAAAATGTGGCAATTTATATAGGGAGAGCGTTGCGTAGGACTTAAAGCTATATCTATGGTCTCATACATTGCTTTATCTCGTTTTCTGTTATCTTTTTGTATTTTTTTGACATTTTGAAGTCCAAAAAGACAACCCAGTCACAATAGTTAACCTGTTTTTCTTGTGTACTTTGTGAATACTGGGACGGTTCACTTTTGTTTGAAAGCTTGCGGATAGAAAAGAGAGTTGAAATTGGAAATTCGAAATTAGAAATTAGGGAGAGAAGTAAAAGCCCAATTTCTAATTTCCAATTTCAATTTTCTGTGGACGCTTACAAATAAATATCCGAAAGAAATCATGGGAAAAACGATAAAATGAACCGTCCCTGAATACTTGTTTATCAAAAAAACAATTGCTTTTTTGTTAATTGAGGAGTATAATTATATGTATAATGCGCAAATGTTTAATATTAGCATTAATATTAATTGGCTTTACTTCTACAATTGCTCAGATACTACTGATGCGAGAGTTAACAGGGGTATTTTATGGCAATGAGTTATCATTAGGAGTTACATTAGCCAGTTGGTTATTCTGGACTGGTATGGGAAGCGCTCTCTTAGGACGCCTTACAGATAGATTAAAGAAACCTATCCAGCTATTTGTCATCCTCCAAATTCTCTTCCCATTAATCATCGCTTGTGAAATATTCTTAGTAAGAAATATCCGGAATATTTTAGGTGTTGAACATGGGGTACTGATAGGAATTATCCCTATGCTTTTGAGCTGTTTTCTTGTGCTGTTACCTCTTTGTGTTGTTAGTGGATTTCTATTTACAGTTGGTTGTAAGGTATATACTGAGGCAAAAAAAGATGTAGCTCCACAAATAGGACAGGTATATATCTATGATGGATTAGGTGATATTTTAGGTGGGATAGTATTTACTTACTTGCTTGTATATTTCTTTCACTCCCTTGAGACTATTTCCTACATTTTTATTCTTAATTTAGTAGCTTCCTTTTCAATTCTATACCATTTACCTAAACAAATTATCTTAAAAGGAATTAATATCATTCTTTTGGTTTTAATTAGTCTAAGTATCTTTTTTCATCAATCAGATGTGCTACAACAATTTTCTAAAAGACTTCAATGGAAAGGTTATAATTTGGTAGTGAGTAAGGATTCTATCTATGGGAATATTGCTATTACCCGGGAAGAAAATCAATATTCATTTTATGAAAGTGGGCTACCTGTCTTTGCAGTACCGGATAAAGTCTCCTCAGAACAACTTATACACTTCCCAATGGTGATGCATCCTGCCCCAAAACATATACTTATCATTGGCAAAGGTGTAGGTGGAGGGTTAACAGAAACTCTTAAACATCCAGAAACTAAAGTGCATTATGTAGAATTAGACCCGATGATTATAGACTTAGCTAAAAAATATCTGCCTAAAGAAGACCTAAAGAGTTTAGAGAAATGCCAGGTACATCTTATGGATGGACGATTATTTGTTAAAAGGACAAAGACTAAGTTTGATTTAATCATGGTTAACCTTCCAGACCCTGCTACTGCCCAGTTAAATAGATTTTATACTAAGGAATTTTTTAAAGAGATAAAAAATATCTTAAATACTGATGGTGTGTTCTCAATAGGAGTAACCTCTGATGAAAATTATTTAAGTGAGGAGTTAAAGAATTTTAATGGCTGCATTTATAAGACACTAAAAGAGGTATTTGAAGAAGTAATTATTGCTCCTGGACAACATCTACTTTTTTTTGCAAGTCCAAAAGAAGGAGTACTTACTTATGATACTCAAGTTTTAGCCCAAAGATTTACTGCAAGAAAAATACAGACTACCTATGTAGATGAATATTATTTCCCATATCGCCTACTTCAAGATAGGATAGTCTTTGTTAAAGAGGAAATTGAAGATTACAACTATCATGCGAATACAGATTTTTACCCAATATGTTATTTTTATAATATAGTACTCTGGTCAACACAGTTTTATACTTCGATACGACTATTTTTCAATTGGTTTGCAAAAATAAACTTATACTGGATATTTGGCTTATTAGTTGGATTGGTATTTTTACATGTACTCATTTGTAAGAAGAGAGCACAATTTACCAATACTTCTATCCCCATAGCTATTATGACCACTGGTTATGCAGGATTATCTCTGGAGATAATATTAATCTTTGGCTTTCAGGTTCTATATGGGTATATCTATCATCGAATTGGGATGATAGTAGCATCATTTATGATAGGTTTGGTCATTGGAACTTTATTAATGAATCAACTGTTAAATAAAATTAATGATGAACAAGGAATACGCACATTAGCCAAAATAGAGTTTTCTATCGTTATATATTCATTCCTACTTCCAATTATATTTTTAATCCTTTCTAATTTAAAGACTCAAGCAAGTATATTTATTGCGGTAGAGCTGTTATTTCCGATTTTAACTATCATTACAGGCATTTTTGTAGGTGCTGAGTTTCCATTAGCTAATAAACTCTATTTGAAAGATTTTCATAAAGTAGGAAAAACAGCAGGATTAATCTATGGATTTGATTTATTTGGTGCATGTTTAGGAGGGCTTTTATCAACAATTTTATTCATCCCTATCTTAGGAATATTCCAGACCTGCTTTATTTGCGGGTTGTTCAACTTAGCATCTTTTATATTGGTCTTAAGATTAAGGTATTGGTACAAATAGGATGGAAAGATGGGAAAGCGAGCTTTGGTTATTTTTTTATTTATAACTATATTTTTAGCAGATACTTTTAAAATAAGGAATGCAGGCATCTGGGGAGAGAGCGTTGCAAATGACTTTTAGTTATGGTGCGGGTTTGGAAGAATTTTGGGTGATAAAAGATGCCAAAGCTATAAAAAAGAGATAATCTGCTTAGTTGACATCAAGAGAAGTATAAAAAACATTGGGACGGTTCATTTTATCGTTTTTCCTATGA
>JBFMDD010000285.1:1031-2183 GCA_040754115.1 bacterium | reverse complement strand
GATGGAAATCCCTTGATAGATACAGATGAATTAAAAAATTATTATGACTTTTCAAGTCCACCTTATGTTGGTCTTATTGATTATCATGAGCAACACGCATATGCTTATGAATTATTCGGCTTTAAACGGAGGGATGAATTAGAGATAGGTCCTCTATACAAAGGTTACGGGGAAAAGGCAAGAGATTCGTATATTAGAGATATAGCTGAGGTTCTAATAAATTGTAAAAAGTATCTTCAAAAAGATTATGACATATTCTTAGTAGCTAATGATAAATACAATCTTTATCCTAAAATTGCTGGAAAAGCCTTTATGAAAATTGTAAACCAATTTAAGCGACCTGTGCTTAACAGAGTAGAAAAGGATAGAAATTCTGCCTATGCAGAGACAATATTTCATTTAAAGGAAAAATAAGATGCCCCTTACAAGAGAACAAATGAAAAGAGTTGAAAATGCTATCAAGGAAAGCTTGAGGAATAAATTTCAATCATACAAGCCAGAGACAAGTAATATGCCTTTTCATTTTCGGTTGCTTGGTCGGGATAGGATGGCATTGTTTTCTTTTATTCATTCCTTAAATACTACTTTTGGCACTTCTATTTTTGAGCCTGTAGCTGAAACTTTGGCAAGTTTAAACTTTTCTATTGCACAAAAGAAGTATGTGGTAGGAAACAAAATAAGTGAATTAGCCCAAACAGAGATTAACCGTATTATGAATGAGTTAACAGTTGGGCATACACCTAACAAAAAGAGGAGATAGAAAGGATACGTAAGGTTTGTAACAAATGGACATTGAACAAAATAAAAACTGTAAAGGTAGATTTATTTGTCCAGGGTGATGATGAAACTGTCCATCTATTTGACTTAAAAACAGCTAAACCAAATATTAGCAATTTCAAAGATTTTAAAAGAACATTATTAGAGTGGGTTGCGATTTTCTTACTAAAACATCCCGATGCAAAAGTTAATTCATATATTGCCATTCCTTATAATCCTTATGAACCAAAACCTTATGAAAGATGGACACTTAAAGGGATGTTAGACTTAGACAGAGAATTGAAAGTTGCAAAGGAATTCTGGGATTTTCTTGGTGGCGATAGGGCATATTCAAAACTGTTAGATTGTTTTGAAAGAGCAGGTATTGAGTTGAGA
>JBFMDD010000285.1:0-1021 GCA_040754115.1 bacterium | reverse complement strand
GATAAATATTTCTCAAAATTCAAATAATGAACCAAAAGAAGGGATGGCACGTCATATAACATAGCATAAAAGGTTTGTGTCTTTAGGCACTCACCCAAACCCAGCACTTTTTTAGAATAAGAAGCTGGGAGCAGTTGAAAAGGAATAATGTAAAGGTTTCATTGGAATATTGTGATAAATATAATAAAAAGTGCTGGGTTTCTTTTATGCTGGAATCGTTATATGAAATTCCGAACCCTGTCTTTGGAAAAGGAAAATATTTAAAGATTGGAAATAACTCAATGGAAGATTAAAAATATGGATAAGCAGAAATTATATAAAATTTGTTTTAAGAAAACATTTATGCACACATTGTTTCTATCATGGGAGAATCTGTGCTCATGTCGAAATGGAGGCGCTTTTACTGTAATTTATAAGGCATTGTGATGTTAAAAGAACTTCGAGATCTGTAATTAACCAGTGTCTACTGCATAAACACAACCGCAGCTGCTGGAGTAGAGCCTTTAGGCTCCGTGATGCTTTAACAAGGCTAAAGAGACTGTGCCAAAATGGTGTTAGAAGGATTTTTTAAAATATGTTGTATTATATATATATATGAGAGAAATATGAAAGGCTTGTAAGTTTATTCTTGAGAGTAAATTTTTCAAGCATTTTGAAGATGTTCGGAAAGTGAAATTTACTCCATATGTCATTGCGAGCCTCTCGTAAGAGAGGCGAAGCAATCTCTAATCAGTCAAGTTCGATATTGCTTCGGCAATAAAAGTTGTAATTACCCAGTGTTCCATAAAAGTTAGCTTTTAAAACCACAAATTAACGCAGATTAGTGCAGATTTCACTGATTTTAATTAAAATTTCCTTAAAAAAAGCTGTGTAATCAATAATAATCTATGAAATCTGAGGTTAATAATTATGTTTTTACCAAACACTGGGTAAATACTAAAAGTTTACACTGAACGAAGTGAATGTATCTCCTCGCAATGACAGTGTACGGGGGCTTTCCAAACACCTTGATTTTAAACAA
>JBFMDD010000284.1:0-2496 GCA_040754115.1 bacterium | reverse complement strand
AATTGCCAAAAATGGCTCAGTTTTCAATTGCCACTGACAAGTGCCACAAGATAGCCAACGAATTGATAAAGGAGAAAGCATAATGGCAAATAATGAAACCTTACTCTGGGTAATCTATGATATAGTTGAAGACAAGAAGCGTAACCGCATTGCTAAGGTTTGTAAAGACAAAGGGCTTTATCGGGTTCAAAAATCAGCCTTTGTGGGCAAGTTGAACAGAAATCAGCTGGATGAATTAAGGATTATGTGGGAGGATTTGATTGATGACAAAGAGGATTCTGTCTACATCTTTCCTATGTGTAGTGAAGATTTTAAGAAAGTCCATCTACTGGGACAGTCCTTTGATAAGAAGCTTATATCTGGCGAGCTGTTAGCAAAATTCTTTTAAGAGAAGTTAATATGGATACCGAATCTACACCAATGATAACCCCATCCGAGGTAATCGAGCATCTTTTTTGTCCTCGATTTACCTATTTTATGAATTGCTTGAAAATACCTCAACATGAGGAAAAAAGATATAAGGTATTGAGGGGGAGAGAATTGCATTCAAAGAGGGAGCAGACAAACAAAGAATATCTGCGTAAGAAGATAGGGTGCATAGATAAGGAAATTTTGGTTTATTTAGCTTCAACTAAAATTCGGGTGCGTGGGATTGTTGATGAGGTATTAACCCTTACGGATGGCAGTATGGCACCACTGGATTATAAATATACCGAGTTTAAGGATTATCTGTTTCAGACACATAAGATTCAATCAGTGATTTATGCAATGTTGATAAAGGAGATATATCAAAAGCCAGTGAATGAAGGTTATATTTGTTATGTGCGAAGTGGTAATACCTTAAAAAATATACTTTACAAATCAGATGATTTTGAGTATACTAATAAAGTGATTGATGAAATCTTCAAGGTGATAATGTTAGGATATTATCCGAAGAAGACTTCGTATGCTAATAGGTGCGTTGACTGTTGTTATAGAAATATTTGCGTGTGAATAGAAGGATTGGTAAGGAGATAATTATGATACCAAAGCATGAGATTGATAAGGCGATTGAAATTGCTAAAAAATATGGCATCGGGAAATTATTTCTAATTGGATCTTCTTTGTATAAAGATCCGAAAGAAGTAAATGATTACGACTTTGCTGTAAAGGATGTCCCGCCTGGGAATTTCTTTAAATTCTATGGAGAATTATTCAAAACAATATCAAAGAATGTTGATTTAATAGACATCTCTGGAGAGATGACAAAATTTAAAGCGATTATATTGAGAGAAGGTAAACTTGTTTATGACAAAACAACAGATTAAAGAATATTGTGAAGCAGAGTTTGAAAACATAGATATTGTAATATCTGAACTATCTTCTATGGTGCAAACTAAAAAGTCAGAATATTCAATTCCTGAATTAGCTGCTATTTCTACTTTTATTCATAATTTTTATAATGGAATTGAGAATATCTTGAAAAGAGTTTTGCTTTATAGACAGATAGAAACTAAAAATACCCCTACATGGCACAAAAATTTATTAAAAACATCCTTAGCTATGGGAATCATTGATAATGACTTGTTTGATAACCTATCAAATTATCTATCCTTCAGACACTTTTTTGTTCATGCATATAGTTTTACACTGAGATGGGAAGATATGGAACCTTTTGTAGATGACCTTGATAGTATCCTGAGCAAATTTAAATTTGCAATTTATAATTTTATAGATAACACTAATTAGTTCACATACATAGGAAGACTCAATGATTTAATAGATGTGTTGACTGCTGTTATAAAAATATTTGCGTGTGAACATTGAAGATTTGTAACTATATGATATTTCAAGAGTTATAGGAGTAAAAAGGATGTAAAAGGGGGTGAAAAATGGGTAAATTTTACGCTTTAAAGGGGATAAATAGGCTCAAAATAGACCGAGTAAAAAACAAGGAATTATTTGAGAACAAAAAAGTTAGAAACAAAATGCTGTCTGTGACCAACTTCCATTAAAACAAGGATTGAAACAAATATACTCTCCTATTATTATCATAAGTAACACAGTCTGTGACCAACTTCCATTAAAACAAGGATTGAAACTTCATCAGGCGGGACTCGGGTCCCTGTCCCCGGGACTCGCTTCCCGAATCCCGAGCCCTGAACCCCGAACCCCGAGTTCCGAGTTTGTGACCAACTTCCATTAAAACAAGGATTGAAACAGAGTTAAAGAAGCCTTAACGGAAATCGAGAAATAAGGTTAAATTTAAAAACCCTTTATTTTTAGGGCTAAATTGGCATAATGAAGAAAATATACATCTCGTTTTATACCCTTATAAATGCTTTCTACTTCAGGTTTATACTTGAATTCTTTATTAATTCTAATAGTCTAAGTTTTGTCACTTTTTTGAATGATTTTTGCACCATGGTTAATTATTTTATCTTTAAATGTCTCAAGAGTTTCTCTCTTCCACTTTGTTGGCAAATGTTTTTTTTAAATATACTAAAACAATTATAG
>JBFMDD010000283.1:0-5632 GCA_040754115.1 bacterium | reverse complement strand
TTGGGATGGTTCATTTTCGGGCAATTCCCTATGAGTTCTTTCGGATATCTATTTGTAAGTGTTCACAGAAAATTGAAATTGGAAATTAGAAATTGGGCTTTTCCTTCTCTCCCTAATTTCTAATTTCGAATTCCCAATTCCCACTCCATTTTCTAACCGCAAACTTTCAAACAATAGTGAACCATCCCGAGGTTTTAAAGAATGAGTATCTCTGGAGTTGATGCAGTTAGTGGAGTTAGTGGAGCATATCGAGCATATTTTCATTTAAATAACTTATTGCCCATTAGACGAATTAATTTCCCTCATCAAAATAGATACGCAAACCCATTAGAGGGAGGAAATACTACTCGTAGCTGGCAAATAGGCTCTTTTTATTCTATATTTAATTTCTTGAGAAATAATCAAGGAATTGAAATTAATAAGAGCACAGAAGAATGCAATTTATGTCAAGAAAGACGATACATTTGCTCTAATGGAGAGACTTCGGATGGGATTTCAACCATCATTCCTGGTAAACAGAGTTTGCTACGAGTTCAACACCACGAGGCTCAACACCTGCACCAGGCAAGAATTAAAGCTGTGCAGGAAGGGAAGGTAGTGGTATCACAATATATTTTTCTCCAACATTCTATCTGCCCAGAGTGTGGAGGGACTTATGTTAGTAGTGGACAAGCAGTAACTCATACATTGAACAAGCAGGAATTTCAACAACTTATACAACAAACTCACCTCTCTAAACCAACTTATCACCCCTCAGGTTCACTAAACAACCAAACACCAGAAGGCAAAGGTATAAATATTGATTTTTATGGATAATACGGTTGATATACTGGACACTGCCATTAACTGAGCTATTTAGGGATGGTTCATTTTCATCGTTTCCCGTGTGATTTCTTTTGGAAATTAGAAATTGGAAATTAGACCTTCACTTCTTCCCCCAATTTCTAATTTCATATCCATTTTTTAACCGCAAGCTTTCACGCTAAAGTGAGCCGTGTCTAAAATCGCAATTTGTAACGGTGTTGAGTATAGCTAATGTCTTGAGTCTTTGGTAATGTCTGACAATATTAAGTAGTTATTGCCTTTTTAAAGTCGTAAGGACCTCTTTTAATTTTTGTAGTTCTTCTCCATATCCAGCCCAATTACCTTTGCTTAGGTGCTTTTCTGCATTTTGGAAGTGTAATAATGCTTGGTTGGCAAGTTCTTTAATAGATAAAGGTTTTTCTTCTTTTATCTCTTCTTTGGCTGTAATTTTAGCGGGCATCACCTTGCCACCAAATATCTCCTGTAGTGATTGTTCTAAGTTTTCCTCCATTGCAATCTTATCGCCAAAGCCAACAATGACTCTTTTTAACTCTGGTATTCTACCTTCTTCTGCAACTAAATAGAGTGGTTCTACATAAAGGAGAGACTTTTCAACTGGTATTACCAATAAACTTCCTTGATTGACATTAGAGCCTCGTTGGTCCCAAAGTGATAATTGTTGAGATATCTCTGCATCTTGATTAATCCGCGCCTCAATTTGAGATGGCCCATAAATCAACTTCTCCTTAGGGAAATTATAGACTAATAGCTTACCATAATTGGGTGAATCACATCTTGCAGCAAACCAGGCTATCATATTATCCTTGCGAGCAGGGGTAAAGGGAATCATCAAGATAAATTCCTCATTTTTCTCTCCTGCTAATTTCATGATAGTATAATATGGTTGCATCTCATGAGTAGTCTCTCCAATAACCTTTTTAGGGATAGCCCATAAATCCTCTTTGTTATAGAATACTTGTGTATCTTGCATGTGGTAAGCGCAATACATTATTGCTTGCACCATAAACATATCTACTGGATACCTTATATGAGCTCTTAAATCTTGAGGCATTTTATTTAGTGGGAGGAAAAGGTTAGGGAAAATCCTACTATAGGTTTGAATAATCGGGTCTTCTGAGTCACTAATATAAAACCACATCTTACCATTATAAGCATCAATTACTACTTTTACTGAATTGCGGATGTAATTGTCAGCTCTTCCAATAGCTTTTTGAGACATAGGTTCTGAATATGGATACATATTAGTTACTGTATATCCATCACAAATCCAATACAACTTCTCATCTGATATAACCAGATAAGGGTCTCTATCATAACTAATAAAAGGACATATCTTGTATATCCGCTCTCTTATTCCCCGATAACACATTATCCTGCTTTCTTTTGTAATCTCTCCTGAGAAAAATATCTTTGGCTCTTGAAATCTTATTGCTAATAGAATCTTTCGAAATAGTGAGTTAACTGGGACACCCCCTGTTCCCATATATGTTGTATACACATTCTTATCTCCAGCAGGGTAGTCAAATTCTTTTGTACGAGTTTTTACAAAACAATATTCGTTAGGTATTTCGCCATAATAAATCCCAGGTTGCTTCAAATTAAGGTCTGTAATACTAACAGGAGGAATATCTTTGAGCATAAATTCTGGCAATCCTTCTTTAGTAATCCTATTTACAGGACCTAAACAGATACCATAACCATGGGTATAGGTAAGATGTTCATTAATCCATATCTTGCTGGGTAAATGTTCATAAGATAGTTCTCGTGGAGAAAGCATCACCTGACGATACTCACCGTTAATTACATATCTATCATTATCTACATCAACAAATTTATAATATGTCCTGATTTCCTGTAATTGACCATAAGTACTCAAAAGAGGCTGATGGTCCCACAATCTAATATTCTTTATCGTGGCATCATTTGCCCTTATGTCATTCAGGGTTAAAGCCTCTTCTGCAGGGAATTCTTTTGTCTGGACTTTATCAAGATTATATGCTGACCGAGTATACTTAATATTTAGTTTTATATACTCATCTTCCATCCTTATCTCATTAGGTGCTACTTGAAGTCGTTGAATAATCTCAGGATAAATCCTGCCACCCAGTATCCATATTACTAACATCAATCCACATAAGCCAATAATTATTTTCCAATTAGTAAAAAAGATATTTATCAAAAACCCTGCGGCAGTAACTAATCCTAAGAAGAAAAGAATCTTCAGGACAGGTAAATAGGCATGAATATCCGTAAAACTTGCACCAAAAACTACTCCTCTTGGCGAGTAAAGTAATTCATACATTCCCAAAATGCAACTCCAACTTACCAATCCTAAGATTAAACTTGCTAATATACAAATATGATTCTTAAATGCAGGTGCAAACCGTAATCCTTTAATGGTTATTCGCAGTGCCCCTTCAAAAAGATAGACACCGATAGCTAATACTGCCCCTAATCCAAGGCTAAAACATAGAAGGTGATAGAGATACTTTATAAACGGTAATTTAAAAACATAAAAACTAATATCCTTAGAGAAAAGTGGGTCAAGTAAGCCAAAAGATGTAGAATTCATAAATTGCAGGAATTCTCTCCATTTAATTGCAGAACCATACCCTACAAAAATAGCCATTAGAAGTACAAACACTAATAAAATTTTATTTATATAGGGTGTGTATACCTCTTTGTGAGGTATCTCAAACAGGTCAGGTTCTATAATCAGGAGTTTTCTTCTTGGAGAAAATATCTTAGCTAATAAAGGGTTAATAATGGTTATTAAAAAGAAACAGACTCCTACTATTACCCCCAGCCAGACTTTAGAAGTCAATATCTTTACAAATACAGATTGAAATCCTACTGACTCAAACCAAAGCCAATCAGTGTAAAGATTAACCAATTTCCCTCCAACAGAAATCAAAATAAATAGCAAAACTACCAATACTATCCCTATTTTTCTTGGATTCATTTTAACCTTTCCTCCTTATTTGTTATGGGACGGTTCATTTTCATCGTTTTCTGTGTTGGATGCCTCCACTTGTTGAGGTGATACCTTTATTTTACCCCGAACAAGTTCGGGCTTCCATACCTATTTCCTATGATTTCTTTTGGATTTTAGGAATTGTTCATGGAACGCTGAAATTAGAAATTGGAAATTAAACTTTCACTGCTCTCCCTAATTTCTAATTTCAACTACATTTTTTAACCGCAAGCTTTCACACTAAAGTGAACCGTCCCTTTGTTATTATATTTTCCAACAGCTAAGCTGATGAGTATTATCAATTTTTTTCATCACAGGTTCTTCTTGAGTACATATTGAGGTTACCTCTTTACATCGAGGATGAAATCTACAACCTGTAAGTGAGGTAAAAAATCCATTTGGTACTGTCCCTGGGATATAAGGTAATCTTTTAGTTTCCGAGTCAAGTTTAGGAATTGACGCCAATAGTGCTTTAGTATAAGGATGAAGTGGGTTACTAAAAATTTCATTTGTTGTTGCCTCTTCAACTATCTTTCCTGCATACATAATAGCCACATAATCAGTAATTTGAGCAATGATACTTAAGTCATGAGTAATTAATAATATGGACATATTTAATTTAGCTTGTAGTTCTTTTAATAATACTAATACTTGAGCTTGAATAGTAACATCTAATGCAGTAGTTGGTTCATCAGCTATTAGAATTGCAGGGTTAGAAGCCACTGCCATAGCAATCATTACCCGTTGATTCATCCCACCACTTAATTGATGTGGATAGCGGAAAAATTGCTCTTCTGGAGAAGGAATACCAACTAATTTTAACAAGCTTTTTACCTTTTCTTTTGCCTCCTTAGGAGATAAATTTTGATGTAATCTAATTGCTTCATATATTTGGTTACCGATAGTAAAAACAGGATTTAACGATGAAGAGGCATCTTGAAAAATCATAGATATTTTGCCACCCCGTATCTGTCGGAGTTGTGAATTAGAATATTTTAACAAATCCTCTCCCTCAAATAAAATCTTGCCTCCTACAATTTGTGATTGAGGTGGAGTAAGCCGTAATATAGAAAGGGCAGTTAATGACTTACCACATCCTGATTCCCCTACTAAACCCAATGTTTTACCTTTATATAGGCATAGATTTACTCCATCAACAGCCTTTACCTCCTTTTTATCAATTAAAAAGTAGACCTTTAGTTCTTTTATTTCTAAACTGATAGGAATTTGCCTCTGTAACTCCGTTTGAATCTTCTGTAATACTTCTTGCGATTGTTTTTCCTTATTCTTATCCATATCTAAGTTGCAATCCCCTTTTCATCGAGTCAGCCCAGCAAAGCTGTAGAGAAAGGGAAAGATGAAAGGGAAAAGAAGTTATTTATCAGATATGTCAATCATCTTACTCAAGATAGCTCGTATTTCTTGACAGATTTGTTCTCTATTTTCCCATTTTACATTATCAATATAACCCAATCTTTTTATTTTTCATACCAGTCAATAGTCTCATTTGTTGACCCTCTAGCAATGTAAAGATAATGTGCAAATTCTTTTCCTTTTCTTCTCCCATATCCTTCAGCAATATTGGCAGTTATAGATGAAACACTCCTTAGGATTTGATTTGCAATAATTCTTCCTGCCTCAGTTTTGGGAAATAATTCTACATCCTTTACAACCATCTCAAACAATGTCATTCCCATTTGCCACACTTTAACGGAAATCGAGAAATAAGGTTAAATTTAAAAACCCTTTATTTTTAAGGCTAAATTGGCATAATGAAGAAAATATACATCTCGTTTTATACCCTTATAAATGCTTTCTACTTCAGGTTTATAC
>JBFMDD010000282.1:0-3630 GCA_040754115.1 bacterium | reverse complement strand
TATCAGCATCAATACCAAATTCACCAGCTTTATCTATTAACATCTTTTGATATTCAGGATATTTAGGCGATGTTAATAATGCTATTATTCTTGCATTACCGCTTTCAACAATATTATCTGCTTTTCCAATTATAGGAGTGCCTGTTTGTAGTGTTTTTGTATCGGTTAATAATCGTTCTGGATTTAGCGTTTGACTTAGATTTTTAACTTGTAGTTGTAATGCCTTTCGCTCTCTTTCTCTTGGTTGTAATTCTTGTGGGTATTTAGGATTAACGGTAAAGGTTTCAGTATGAGAAGGAATAATATTTTTTGCCTCTATTACTTCATATTGCATATTATAAACATTATTTTTATTGTCAAATGCTTGTGTTGTTTTGCCAATGTTTTGAGGGGATACTTTTAACGATTCTTCTATTTTTAATTCTTTTTTGGGTTTTTCTGGAGGAGTTTCTATAAATTTTTCTTCAGGCATTTCTTTGGGTGGTGCAATTTTCTCTTCTTTAATCTTTGTTTCCTCTATAGTAGGTAATTTCTTTTCTGCAACTATTTTCCCTTTAGAGACACTGACTTCTCCCGGCATCAATTCTTTATCATATATCTCATATCTTGTCGATGGTAACATTTCTTTAAATTGTTCATTAGTAAATCCTCGATTGAGCAATTCATCTTTAATGATTGCATCCCTTACTACCGCTGGTTCATCTTCTATTGCTTTAAGTTTTCCTATAGGTTCACCTTTGGGAATTTCTACTTTAGGTTCTTCTGCTGGTATTTTTAATATAGTAGGCAATGCTATTTCTTCTGGTGGTTGTTCTGGTAATTTCATTTCAGGTATTTCTGTAGGTTTTATTTCTGTTATTTGCTTTAATCTTTGTTTAACTTGCGGTTTATCTATATTCTTTAATATCCACTGCATTTTAGCTTTTCTTGTTATTATTCCCATACCTGCAAAAACAGGTTCAAATGCCGCCATAGTTAATGCACTAACTTCTGGAGTGAGTGTAAGCATATTATCTATTGTTTCATCTTGAATAGATTTAGGCACAGTTTTTGCCCGTTCTAATATCTCTGTTGCCATTCCTAACTGTGCCATTCTTGGAAGAAGTTTATATTTTTCTGCAGATATAAAAGTTTTCCCCCCTATTCGAACACCTTCTATAGTTTTTCCCCCTATTTGAATACCTTTTTGTGTTATTCCTAAACCTCTTGCTACTCTAAAAGCAGGAATTAGTCCAACTCCAAAGCCCGCCAATTCTCCTATCGCTCCTGGATGCCCTATTCTCTTTATTTGTTCTTCTGATGGTGTTATTCCTGTTAGTCCTTCTATTCCACCTTGTATTTCTCTTAACCAGGTTTTATGCTTAGTAGGGTCTAATTTCTCTCCAATTTCATAAAAGGTTTGTATTGCATCTCCTAATCCTATATTTTTAAATGCTTCTTCGCTTATGTCTGTTACTTTAGGTATTTCTCTCTTTGTAAAAGGTATTTCTATTGGTGGTGATGGTGGAGGAGGAACAATTTCTTTTCCTTTGAATATTTCTGGTTCTTCTTTTGATTTTAGTAGCGTGGGTTCTTTTACTACCTTCGGTATAGATTTCTTTTCTTCCTCTATTGGAACTCCAAGTATAGATAATACTTCCTTCCCTATAATAGAAAAAATATCTTTACCTTTAGTTGTAGATTGAATTCCTTTTACCCGATTATGTGTTTCAACAAATGTATCAGGATTATATCTTTCTGATGCAATATATTCTGTTATTTGTTCATCTGATATTCCTTTAGATATTAAATCTTTGACTTTAGTCCCTACTTTTAATATATCTTTTCTTATTTGTGCCATTTTTTTCTCTCTATTTTAATCCACTAAATTTTGATTTTTGTTTTGATTTTCCTATTATTTTTAATTGAGCTGGTTTTTTTTCTACTTCTTTTCCTTCTGGAGTAATTTGTGTTATAGGCAATTTATATCGTTGTCGCCATTCTTGTATCTTTTGTTGTGCCGCTTTAATTTTTCTTTGAATATCAGGATAATTAGCATATTTAATATCAATCTCTGATTTAGGCATAGTAGCATATTTATTTCGTAATGCTCCTGCATAAGCTTGATATTTTTCTTCAATCTGCTTTGGAGACATATTTAAGAACGTCTGTAGATTAGTTAGTTCTTTTTCTATTTGAGAAATAACAGCTGCAGGTAATTTAAGTGGAGGTGGAGGTGGAGGTGTGGGTTTAGGTATAGGTGTAGGTTTAGGTGAGGGAGTAACTCCTTTTGGAGTTGGTTGAGTTTTTTTTGGTATTGATGTAGCTAAGATTTCTACTACTTCTTTTGATGCAGTAGGAAATATCTCCTGAATAACTTCTTTAGATGGAGTAATACCTTTAGAAATAAGTGTTTTTATTATTTCCCATTCTTCTGCTTTTCGCTTTGCTTCTCTTTCTCTCAATAATTGTGCTGTTGTAGCTCTATTTTGAGCAATATTAGACAATCCTGCTAATAATCCAGCTATAAGATAATCTGATGTTTTTAAACCTGCGGTTTCTACTGCCATCTTTATCTCCTAATCCCACAATTGAGGAATTTTTAATTGCTTAGCAATATTTCCAAATCCATATCCTGTTGACCCCTGTCCAAGACGAGGTCTGGTAAGACTTTGTTGACTATTAAAAGGTATTCCTTTTTCCAAAAGACCTCTTCTTTCATAAGCCTTTGTTGTAGGTGTCATTGATTTCTCTCTTCTCTTCATTAGCCAATCTAATATACTGCCTCCTACTGTTTTTTCAGGTAATCCTTCTTTATATTTCCAGGGAGTAGTTAATAATGTTGCTATTCCTGTTGCATATTGTAGAGTTCTTGCCTTTCTAGCCTCTTTTTCTCTTTGTCTTCTTTCTATTTCTGCTTCTATAATCCGAGTTTGTAAATCTAATTTTTTCGCCTGCAATTCTGCCAGATAATCCTCGTGTGCTTTTTGAACTGCACCAAGTCCTCTAATATGTGTGCCACCACCTAATAATCCTCTTGATGCCAATTCACTTGCTACTTCTTCATATAATTCAGGTCGCCTTTTGGCTAATCGAGCTTCTTCACCTTGAATATATTGAGCATAGGCATTTAATAAATCATTATAATCAGCCATAATTTTCACCTACCTTTTAAAAGATTTTCTTAAATAATCGTTTAAGTGGCTTCTTAAACAACAATCCGCCTAATAATAAAGGTAATCCCCAAGGAGATAATCCTATTCCCTTGCTTAATCCTCCCAACCATTTTGTTCCTTGCCATAAAGTTTTTCCTGTAGAAATTGCAGAAGGCAACATCTGAAGATAATCTGTCCCTGTCAATTTGCTTATATCATATCCTTGTTGTTGCAGAAGTAATTGTTGTTGCAATATTGCTTTTTTAAACTCTTCAATCTTTTTTTCTTCTTCTTCAGTCAATTTCTTTTTTCTTTGTAAAATAATTCCACTTTCAGGAGATAAACCTCTTGCTGTCGCACTTTCTAATTCTGCTAATTGTTGTTGAGCATATTGTTGTCTTAATTGTCTTTCCCAATCTTCCATTTTATCTTCTCCTCTTTGCTCTTTTTTTGCCAGCAACTGCCCAACGGGTCATTTGGCGTTGTCCATATTTTT
>JBFMDD010000281.1:0-3600 GCA_040754115.1 bacterium | reverse complement strand
GTTAGGCGAAATTGGGCCTTAAATAAAAAGGAGAATAAGCTATGAAATTTATTGTAACAATTGATCGGGATGAGGATGGCATGTTCGTAATAGAATGTTCTTCTATCCCTGGATGTGTAAGTCAAGGCAAAACTGAACAAGAAGCGATTGAGAATATCAAAGATGCAATAAAGCAGTGCCTTGAGGTGCGAGCCGAAAGAGGAATGCCTCTCACCGTTAGTATGCGTGAAGTAGAGGTATTAGTTTAATGCAGAAACTTCCGCTTTTAACCGGACGTAAAGTTGTGAAAGTATTTGAACGTCTGGGATGGGAAGTAGCAAGGTAACGAGGTAGTCATATTATTCTTGTGAAGGAAAAACACATTGCCACCCTGTCTGTCCCTGATCATCGTGAAGTGGCAAGAGGAACTTTGAGGTCACTCATTACTCGTGCTGGTATGACAGTGGAAGAGTTTTTGTCTGCAATGAAATGAGAAAGAAAGCCCAACATCGCCTAACAGCGGATAAAAGGCTACACTGCGTTTCGCCCAAATTGCCTTCGGCAACTTCTTTTATCCGCAAAACGATAACCAAAATGTCGCTTCGCTCCATTTTGGTTATTGGGATGCGGATGAGCGAAAGGCAGAAGCTTTATGTAACTCAAGGGGAATTTTTGAAAAAGGGAAGTTGCGAAGCGTCACTTCGGAAGGAATCAGGGTCAGACCTTGAATGTAGAAAGGGCGACAGAGCAGTATGAATCTTTTGTCAGATATTGTGAAGTGGATTCTCTGCGACGACGCAAGACATTGATACAGTCAATGCACTCCATATTTATCAACCGCAAGCTTTCAAACAAAAGTGAACCACCCCGTTTTTTCCACCCTCACTTATTTCCTCTGGCTAAAGCGATTTTACCTGTTCTGACAATTTCTTTTATTCCAAAAGGCTTAAGTAAGTTAAGCAATGCTTTGAGTTTATCTTCATCACCGGTTGTTTCCACAATCATAGTTTTGTGTCTTACATCAACAATTTTTGCACGAAATATATCTACAATCTCCATAATTTCAGCACGATTACCATTAGTTCCTACCTTTATCAAAACTAATTCTCTTTCTACATGTTCTTCTTTAGTTAAATCGGTTACCTTAATTACATCAATAAGTCTATTAAGTTGTTTTTCAATCTGCTCTATTATCTTGTCATCTCCATGAGTAACAATAGTCATCATTGACATAGTTGGGTCATCGGTTTCTGCAACACACAGAGAATCGATATTAAACCCACGGCCGGAAAATAATCCTGCTACGCGTGCTAATACGCCAAATTTATTTTCAACTAAAACTGAGATAGTATGTCGCATTAAATTAAAAACCTCCTTGTAGTAATTTTATATGCCTTTAAACTATTCTCTATTATATCATACTCTATGCCTTCTTGTCCATAAAATAAATTACATTTATCGAGACGGTTCACTTTTGTTTGAAAGCTTGCGGATTGAAATTAGAAATTAGGGAGAGAAATAAAAGCCCAATTTCTAATTTCCAATTTCCAACAAAAATCATAGGAAAAACGATAAAATGAACCGTCCCGAAATCTGTGATTCCTTTCCATTTCGATATTACACAATAAAATCTACTATTTTCACATTGTGAGTTAAAAATTCTAACCAGCCATATTTTTCTGCCTTTGCCCTTGAGATTATTAAATGAGGTATATATTTGGGTTCGTATGGTTGTTTTCTTAGAGTTAAACCACATTCATGCAAAAGTTTGTTGCCTTTGATTGCATTACAGGTTCTGCATGCACAAACTTGATTTTCCCAACAATTGATTACCTCAGGTCGTTTCTCCTTCGGTACACTATCCCACCTGCTACGAGGAATAATATGGTCAACAGTCAAAAAATCCATTGAGTATCTTTTCCCACAGTACATACATCTCATATCATCCCGATAGATTATATTTAACTTGGAGTAAACTACCTTTTTACGAGGGATTTTATGGTAATTAAAGAGTCCTATTACCCTGGGTAGAGGGAAAGATAAATACTGTGATCTGATTTTCTTATCTTGCTCTACCTTAATAGCATTTGCCTTTTCCAATACCTGGAGTACAATAGCATCTTTAACCCGACAGATGTCAATAGGAATCATCCCTGAATTTAGAATTAAAACTGGTGAATATAACATTTTTGCATCCTTTTTATCTTTAATTGATATTTCATTATTTGCCTTTGTAAATCTAAAGAGTCCCTTAGTTTAGTGCTTAAATCTTCTAATCGCTTGCTTAATTCTGGCAATATCCATGGCTCTTTAGTTTGTAAAAGAATTAAATCATCCATTAATGATTCAAAATAACCATCCAATTCATTACTTTTATTTATCGAAACAAGATAATTTTTAAATACCTTCTTAAGGATATTAGCATATCGTTGATAATCACCTGTATAAACAGCACTATAAATCTTTTTCTTTATAAATTTATACTGTTTGTATCCAATTTGGTAAATTCTAATGAATAATATAAAAATCAACACAGATGCGATTATAGTTAAAAAAATAAGTATTAGAGCTCTACTTTTTTCTAATGGTAGCTCATCAAATTGAATACCAGCCTCTTTTCTGTTATAAATAGTTAGTTCTTTAAATATCCCCTCTGCTTCTTTAATAGACAGTGCAAATCCTACCCCTTCTAAAGGATAACTATTGAATGTTAGCATTTTGGAATTAACTATTCCAATTACTTCACCATATTCATTGAGTAACGGACCACCACTATTACCGAAATTAACAGGCAGACTTAGCTGAAAAAGTTGCATATTATTACTACTTACCCGCTCAGTAGAACCAATTACACCACAAGCAACTGAATGTTTAAATGCCTTAGGAGGCATATTTACCTGTTTAGGTAAGGGATTTCCAATAATGATAATGGGATTCCCTGCTTTTACCTTTGTTGCATCTCCTATCTTAACCGCTGGTAAAGGATTTTTTGCATTAATCTTTACTAAACTAATATCTGCCATACTATTTCTTTTAAGTATTTTAGCCTCATACTTTTTACCGGATTTAAGTTCTACCTCAATAATATCTGCATTACTAATGATATGATTACAAGTTAAAATATAACCCTCTGAGTTAATAATGAACCCGGAGCCTATTCGATAGTCATGTTTAACGATTATTCTACCTGGTTGATATGTTCGGGAGATATTCTCACCTTTTATTATTACCACCGCAGGACTAACTTGATTAACTACATCAGCTACAGAAGGTGGTGTTAATTCTTGAGCAAAAATATAAGTTGGGCAAGCAGTCCAAAGTAAAATGGTAATAGAAACTACTAACCTACTCACCTTTTTTTACCTCTCCAATGAATGAAGTGAAAAATCTCACAAGTTGTTTTATACTGGACACTGCCATTAACTGAGATATTTAGGGACGGTTTATTTTCATCGTTTTCACGGTGATTTCTTTTGGGAATTAGGTCTTCACTTCGTTCCCCAATTTCTAATTTCATATCCATTTTTTAACCGCAAGCTTTCACGCTAAAGTGAACCGTCTCTAAAATCGCAATTTGTAACGGTGTTGAGTATATATACTATTTTACACCATTTTCATTAC
>JBFMDD010000280.1:0-6146 GCA_040754115.1 bacterium | reverse complement strand
ATGATAAAATGATGGAATAATGGAATGGTGGAATGATGGGGTAATGGTATCCATCAATATTCCATTATTAATATCTCCCTTATCCCCATAATCTCCATATCTTTTCTTACACTACCTGAACGGTTACGAAGAAATTAGCGCCTGCGGCGGAGTTTGGAGTGCAACAGCTTGCTGTTGCATGCATTAGCAAGCTAATGCACTGTGGCCAAAGAGCAAGTTCCTGTACTATCAAGTTAAGCGACATGCACTTAGAGGATATATCATAACAGTTAAATCCGATGAGAGATATGGGTGAAACTACAATGAAGCAGATTAATAACATCATCAGGGAGTTTAAAGTGAAAATTGAAAAACTCTGATGGCAAAAGATTAAAGAATCTCCTCCTCTATGGTTCATGGGCGAGGGCCGAGGCTACAGAGGATTCCGATATTGATCTAGTACTCTGTCATAGCTAATTTGCCGAATAATAGCTAAGTAGCGGGGACAAGCCCCGCAGCTACAGCCATCCTTTGTAGTGGCGACCCTTGTGGTCGCTATCCATCAATTCAGGGCACTATCTGTGGTTCTCGATGGTGAGATTACACCAGAAAACGAGATAGACAGGGAGAGGCTATTCAATTTTTAAGAAAGAAAACCGGTGGACAAAAGGTATTCATAAAGTTCGATACTACAACAAAGTACGATGAGAAAAATAACTTGCTTTGTTATCTTTATTTATTGAATAAGACTTTTCTAAATGCCCATTTGATTAAGAATGGTTTGGCTGATGTGGATGTTGCAAAAGATTATAAATTCAAATCTAAGTTCTTAACTTATAGGGGGAGAGTATAATGGCAAAAGAATGGATATTGAATCAGGCGAATATGAGGTGGGGGCTGACTAAGAAAAACAAAGTTGGTCCAGTTTCAGAATTGATAAGAAAGTGTTCCCCTAAATCCTTGAAGGATTGGAAGGAGTATTATCATAAAAATGTGTACTCCAAACAGCATTTGGAAGAACTTGGGAGAAGGCTATACATAAAGATAACTGAAGTATGTCAAGCAGAAATAGAAAGCATAACAGAGGAGGCTTGTATTGATTTTATCGTCAATTTGGTAATTGGTAGAACCTACGATGGTTATCAGTCTGAAATACAAACCATTTATGGGCAATTACAAGAGGCGTTAGGTGTTAAAGTGGAACCGGCCCCAGATGAATGGAATAGAGGATATATACTCAACAACGCAATAAAGGGTGAGATTGAAATGCAGGGGACTGGACTATAGCTACCTTTAGTCAAACTATCTTCCTGCTTTCATCATTTATTTCCTGTTTCCTTTATTTCGTGCTTTCGTGGTATATATATAATAATCGAAGGTAATCAGATATGAACCAACTAACATTTTTTGAAAAAGAAGAAAAAAACTAACCAATTTAAGAGAAGCTATCGAATGGGCTTCGCAATATTTAAATCGTAAAGTTACAATTTCAAATATTTCATATTTACTCCAATACGAAGGTCAAGGAAAAGAAGCAAGAGATGCCTATGTTAAAGGCATAGCAGAATCTTTGAGAAATTGTAAAAAATATCTCCAAAAAGATTATAACATTTTCTTAGTAGCCAATGACAAATTTAACCTTTATCCTGATATTGCCTGGTTATCTGGGATGAAAATTGTTAATCAATTTATGCGCCCTGTGTTAAATAGAGTAGAGAAAGATAGATCAGATGCCTATGCAGAAATAATATTCCATTTAAAGGAGAGATAAATAAAAAATGATTGCACAGCCGAAACACGCTCACTTCGTTCGCGGGCGTATAACACAGCATAAAAGGTTCGTGCCTTACGGAACTCACCCAAATTTTTGCTTCGCAAAAACTTCTTTTATGCTGGAAACGTTAGTTGCCATGCAAGAGAATATACGAAAGGATGGAAACAAAAATGAAGAATAAAGAAATTAAATTTCCAGCGGATTTTCAGGAAGACATCCGACGAGCTGTAGAGATACTAAAAAAGTCAGGATGCACAGATATTTTCCTATTTGGTTCTCTCATAGAAGGAAAAATCAGAGATGGCTCAGACATTGATATTGCTATTCGTGGATGTCCACGAGGCAAGTTTTTCTACCTACTTGGTAAACTTCTTTTAGCACTGGATCGTTCCATTGACCTTGTCAACCTGGATAGCCAGGATGCCTTTGCACGATATCTGGAAAAAGAAGGGAGGCTTTTCCGAATTGGATAATAAAGTCATTTCTCAGATAAAATTTGAGATAGACCAGATTCTAATGGAGCTCAGTGGCATAGAGATCTCTTGGTACAAATGACACAACGGACACCAAAGAGGAACCATGCTATTTCAGATGAAATGGCACAAAAATTGGCTGAGTACCTTGGTTTCAGACACTTTTATCGACACTCATATTCGTTTTTCTTGAAAATGGGATGAGGTAGAAAAGTTGGTAACTCCCTTACAAAAGATATGGGTGCAATTGAAGAGGGAACTTACCTTGTTTATGAACAATTTGAGTTCTATTTGAAATCAAAATGCACGGCAGATAACAGCGTGTTTATGCAAGGGCTAAAGCCACATTGCTCCCTTCGGTCGCAACATCGTAAACACGCAACCGTTATACGCCATTGCTTATTAGAGAGGAGGAATTGATATGAATAAGCGGATATCTATAGACCCTCGGATTTGTCACGGTCAGGCTTGTGTAAAAGGTACTCGTATACCTGTTCATCAAATTGTTCGGATGTTAGCAAATGGCGATACTGTGGATGACCTTTTGCAGGAATATCCTACACTTAAAAGAGAGGATATTTGGGCATGTCTGGATTACACAGCCTCATTAGCAGAAGAATATGTTTCTCCTATTGAGGAGATTAAAGTATGAGAATTTTGGTTGATGAAAATATTCCTCTTATGACGGTCAATGAGTTGAGAAGACTTGGACATGATGTTCGAGATATTAGAAAGAGTGAGGATGAAGGATTACTCGATACAGAACTTTGGAAAATAGCTCAAGAAGAGAAATCTCTTTTGATAACAACTGATAAAGGATTTGCTCAATATCATGCATATCGTCATTTTGGGGTATTGATCATTCGTCTGCGGCAACCAAACCGTCATAAGATTCATAAAAGGGTGATGTTGGCACTTAGCCATTTTTCTGAAGCAGAATGGCGAGGAATGACTGTGACAATGCGTGATAAAACAATGAATGTAACTACTATGAGAAGGACTGGATAGGATCAAAAGTTATTGAAGCAACCGCGTCTAACAGCAGGTTTACGACGCTTGCACTAAATTTTTGGCTGGTTTTAAGTAGTGTGTTGAAGGTGATTTGGTTGGAATCCAAAAGTTTATTAACACTAACCAGCCAAAAACTTCGTAAACCTGCGAACCGTTATACGCAATGCCGTGCCTGAAAAAAATATAAATTCGGAGAATAAAGATGGACACTATTGAAAAATTTCAAAACTTAGTAAAAGGTCTTTTCCAGTTTGAGACATCGGATCTGGATTTCGGGATTTATCGGATTTTAAACTATAAACGAGACCAGATTAGAAAGTTTATTGAAGAAGACCTTGTCCATAAGGTCAAATCTGCTTTCGCCAAACATAAGGATGAAAGACTAATCAATATTAGTCAGAAATTTGAGGAGGCAAAGGAGAAGATTGTTCAGAGTTTAGGAACGGAGGCTTTTTCTCCTACAGGTGAACTTAAAGAACAATTTAAAGGTACACCTCTTGGCAGAGATTATCTCTCAATAAAAGCACAAAAAGATGCCATAGAAACCATCGATGAAATCAAGCTTCAGGTATTCAATGACCTCTACAGTTTTTTCTCTCGTTATTATGAAGAAGGCGATTTTATCCCTCAATATCGCTATTCAATTAAAGGGCATAAATACGCTATCCCGTATAATGGCGAAGAAGTGAAACTTTACTGGGCAAACAGTGAGCAATATTATACAAAGACTGGACTGCTTTTTCGGGATTACACATTCAAAACTGGTGGTTATAAAGTCATCTTTCGCATTGTCTTAGCAAGAGAAGAATTAGGGTCAAAGAAAGCTACCAAGGAAAGATTTTTTATTCTTGATGATGAGAATTCTTTAGAGCAAGCTGATAATAAAACTTTGATTATCCACTTTCAATACAGAGAGTTGAGCGAGGGTGAGGTTAAAAGTTATCAGGTAGAAGGTGGTAGCAATACATCTAAACAGGAGAAAATCAACCAGAGGTCTTATGAAGAAGTTTTAAAGGGAATTAGGGAAATTGAATTAAAAGCAGGGTTGGGTAAAGAATACAAGCCTGTCCTGAGCAAAGGCGAAGGAACTGAAAAACCTCTTTTGCTATATCAACTCAATAGATTTACCGCCAAAAACACAAAGGATTATTTCATTCACAAAAACCTAAAGAAATTCTTATCTGAGCAATTGGATTACTTTATTAAAGCAGAAGTTTTATCCATTGAAACACTGGAAAAAGAAAGATTTCTGGATAAACACATTACCCGTGCCAAGGTGGTGCGTGAGATTGGTGAGGATATAATTGATTTCCTCTCACAGATTGAGGATTTTCAAAAAAAGCTATGGGAGAAAAAGAAGTTTGTATTAAAAACGGAGTATGTAATTACCACTGATAGAGTGCCAGAGGAGTTACATCAGGAGATTTGGAATAATAAGGAGCAGAGGAAAGAGTGGAAAGAACTTGGATTCGAAACCACAGATTACACAGATTTACACAAGATTAAATTACCGATTGATACAAGATATTTCAGCCAGGAATTCAAGGAAAATCTACTTGAGAAACTCACAAATTCCCCTCTTGTAGAGGGGTGTCTCGAAGGGACAGGGTGTTTAGATAACCTTTTAGATGGCTTGCTTATCAAAAGTGAAAACTATCAGGCTTTGAATTTGCTTTTGGGAAAGTATAAAGAAAAAGTCCAGACAATTTATATTGACCCGCCTTTTAACAAAGAGCAGGATGCAGATTATCTTTATAATGTGAAATATAAGGATTCTACCTGGGTAAGTCTTTTAGAAAATAGATTATGGCTTGCAAAGTCTTTGCTGAATGATAGAGGGAGTATTTTTGTTCGCTGTGATTATCACGGAAATATGTATGTCAGGTTTCTGATGAATGAGATTTTTGGAGAGGGGAATTTTAGGAATGAGATAGTGGTTGGCAGAACTAAAACTGCTCCTTATATAGGCACTGCTCCTGAAAAAGCCGGAGTTGCATTTAAAGCTTTAATGGTTGTTTATGACAATTTGTATTTATACTCTAAAAATGAATTGTTTTATAACAAATTTTCTGAAGGGATAATAACAGAGCAAAGAGAAGCTTATTGGAAAGATTTTAAGACATTTTTTGATCGTGATTATAATAGGTATGAATTACGAGGTTTAATTCCCGAGAAAGGATGTAGCTGGATGTGGAGGAAAGAAGTAGATGAAGAAGCGGTGAAAAACTATGAGGAATATTTAAAAAGGATAGAGAGAGTAAAAATCACTCTTGAGCAATATTGAGAAGAAACTGGTAGAAAAATTAACTTCATAAAAAAAGAAGGAAATACGCTCAAATATTGGGTAGCTCCTTATAAAAAGGTATCTCATAATAATTGGTCTCAATTAGAAGGATATGGGAGACAGTGGCGTTTTTTAACCGAAAACTCCGAAATTCTACTAAAGCGTATCATAGAATCTACTTCCAGCGAAGGCAACCTTGTTATGGACTTCTTCCTCGGTTCTGGTACTACAACTGCCGTAGCACACAAACTTGGTAGAAAATGGATTGGTGTTGAGATGGGAGAGCATTTCTGGACTGTGATTTTGCCAAGGATGAAGAAAGTTTTGGCTTATGATAAGTCAGGTATATCAAAAGAAAAGGATGTAAAAGAAAAATACAACGAAAAAACAGCAGGCGGCTTTTTCAAATACCAAATCTTAGAACAATACGAAGATGCGTTGGACAACATTGAACTTACTCCAAATAAACAGGCAGAATTAAAATTTGGCAATGATTATCTCCTTAACGGAAATCGAGAAATAACGAAACTCATTGATAAATAAGCCAAAATGATTATATTAAGATTTAACACATATTTAAAAGTCTACATTATAACAGGAGGTTTAAAAAATTTATACTTGACAA
>JBFMDD010000279.1:0-8135 GCA_040754115.1 bacterium | reverse complement strand
GTTTTGGCAGACGATTAGTCAGGCGGGTAGGAAGAGATATAACAATATACCTTTGGGATGGGCAGAATGAGTTAATGGAGTATGACTTTAAGACAGGCAAGCCATTAGCTGAATATATCTATGCAAAGGGTCAACTTGTATCAAAGGATTTAGTAAAGAATGGATTATTCACCATTTATTTTCATCACGATGGATTAGGGAGTATAGTTAATATAACCAATAAAAAAGGTAATGTATTAACTTCATATGATTATGATGCTTTTGGTGAGGTAAAACAAGGTTATATTGGTAAATACAACTATAATCCCTTCACAGGCAAACAATATGACCCAGAAAGTAAGTTATTTTACTTTGGCGCAAGATGGTATGAGCCTACTACGGGACGATTTATTACAAAAGATCCATATTTATCTAAGAGATTTAATCCACCAAATTTCCATAAATATGTATATTGTCGAAATAATCCAGTGAATTATGTTGATCGTCGTGGACTCTTTTGGGAGAAAATATTTGATGATCCTGAAGAGAGAGCACAACATAAGAATGAAGCGGTTAAGTGGGAAGAATTTGTTGAATATGCGAAAGGAAAAACATTAGAACAAATACAAACAGAGGAGAGAGGGCCGTTAGGTGTAAGTAAAAAAATAAGTGCTGGAGGACCAGCAGAAGAATATCGTTATGTAATTGATCCATCTAATCCCAATCAAGTAATTGATATGCGTCATTTTTTGGTGATTGGTCCCTATGGAGAACACGTTGGATTGTTTGTTGAAATTTCTCAGTTAATTACGGCTCCTGGCAGTGCTCTTGATGCTCAAGATTTCCTATCTAATTACTTGGGTCAAGAATTTTTTGATCGTTATTATGATCCAAATGGTGATTTTTTAGAGCAGCTTCGAAGGTATTTTAAGGATAGAGCTGAAAAATTCGAGAAAAAATAGATAAGAATTATAATGATGAAAATAGGTATTTCATTTATTGCAGTGCTTTTTTCAATACTTGAAATAGCTCATCTATATTTTGGATTGGGTTTCTACTTTACTTCAAGAAGTTTCATACGAAGTATATTTTTAGGTTCTAATTTAATGGGAGTAATTGTACAATGGGCTCCCATTTATTCACCAATATTAACTTCTGCTGTTTTTATTTCAAATTGTAGAAAATTTAATTCTCTTCAAGGAAGAATATCATTTATACTTATGTTAATAGCCATAATTTGCTTTATTTTCTATCTTATAGAAGTCTTCAGATTATCTAAAGTAGTTGATTAGTAGAATCGTAAACAGGACCATGAAGGGTCGCATCTTGAATTGTGAATTGTCAGCTCCAATTCAAGTTTGATTTTTTCTCTTAATTGCTCTTTGATAATTTAATTATGATGGTTTTGGCAGACGATTAGTCAGGCGGGTAGGAAGAGATATAACAATATACCTTTGGGATGGGCAGAATGAGTTAATGGAGTATGACTTTAAGACAGGCAAGCCATTAGCTGAATATATCTATGCAAATAACCAGCTTGTATCAAAGGATTTAGTAAAGAATGGATTATTCACCATTTATTTCCATCACGATGGATTAGGGAGTGTAGTTAATATAACCAATAAAAAAGGTAATGTATTAACTTCATATGATTATGATGCTTTTGGTGAGGTAAAACAAGGTTATATTGGTAAATATAACTATAATTCCTTCACAGGCAAACAATATGACCCAGAAAGTAAGTTATTTTACTTCGGCGCAAGATGGTAGATTCTCAAATTGAACGGGTTATTACCAAGGAGCAATATTAAGCTAATGTGGTAGGACGAAGAGGGGTTGCATCTTTTAACCTTAACCGCAAGATTTCAAATAAAAGTGAACCGTCCCAAAATGTGTAGTATAGTATATATTAGAGGTGTATAAACAGAAAAGAAAAAATAATCAGCCTGTTAACTCTAAAAGTGCAGGGTGTATATTTAAAAATCCAACCGGATATTTTGCAGGGAAATTAATTGATGAGGCAGGGTTAAAAGGAGTAAGAATAGGCGGGGCGTATGTCTCGCATAAACATGCTAACTTTATTTTAAATGATGGTAAGGCATCAGCAGAAGATATTTTAAAATTAATTGAAGTTATAAAAAATACGGTCTTTAATAAATTTGGTGTTAAATTAGAAGAGGAAATTGTCATTGTAGGAGACTGAGTTACAAAAGGAGTTAAAAATGCCAACGGTTTTCTCGGAAAAAGTAAAAAATAAGTTAGGCGTAGAAGTAGCAGAAGAATTACTTGTTGTTATGCAAACTTTGATAGCTGAAAAAAGTGTGCCCAAGGATGAAATGGGTTCAAAATTAGGTGCCATTGAAATTAGACTTATTGCCATAGAGAAAAACTATGAAAAGATAGAAAAAGACTACGCAGGTATCACCGGACAGATCGGAGGTATCACTGGACAAATAGATAGAATAAATATTCGTATAGATGAGATAAATGCACGAATAGATAAGATTCATGAGCGAATGGAAAATCTGGAGGCAAGATTAACTGAGCAGATGCATGGACTACATAAACTTTTAATTTCCCAGACTAAATGGATGATGGGAACTATCTTTTTGGTTATCGGAGCTTTAATAACTGCGTTTATAACTATCTTTAAATTTGTGGGGTAAAGTATATAGAAGTATATAGGGTCATAAATTCTCTTTTCGAGGTCTGATCCCAACATCCTTTAAATTTAAGAAGAGAATGAGAAAATGAAAGAAAAAGTTATCTTTAGACTAATGAATGAAAAAAGCAGATGGATTAAAAAAATAGGTATTTTAATCTTAGTAGGGATAGTTTTTAGTTTAATTCTTACTGTAAAAGTATTTGCATTAGAGGAAAATTTATCTTTAAAAGGATCAATAGGGATATTTCCTTACCAACCCAAAGAAAAACTTGTGGATAAACATGAAAAAGGTGAGATTAGCCCATTAGGGTGGACAAAACAAAAATATGAGGGTGGACCCCAAATTTATATGGCTGATAAAATTGCTTATACGAGTGATTATGTCTGTTTCTTCTGGGCTCGGGTAAAAAATGCAGAAGTAAATGACAAATTTACCTGGGTAGTCTATCGTCCTGTAATTCATCCAGATATAAAAATTCCCACTGGAGAACTTGAGTTTTATGGTGAAGGATGTTGGACTTATCTTGGAAATGGGAGGTGGCGTTTTCAGTCTGGAGAGAACATTTGGGAATTTAATTATGGAACTAACTCACCTGACTTAGCTGCTGGACCTCCACTTAAGGATAACCCTAGAGCTGAAAATTATCCTGGGTTGTGGGAAGTAAAAATTTATTATAATAATGAATATCAGTTCAAAGACAATTTTACCTTAAAGGCAATAAGGGTAAAAAGGGTAGAAGACCCAGAGGCTAAAACTAAAGACCCAATAAACTTTACTAATGGTGAAATGTCTTATACCAATCAAGACCTATTTATATCAGCAAGAGGTATTCCACTTAAATTTGTCCGTAGTTATCTAAGTCAAAGTGATTATAATGGTCCTCTGGGTTATGGTTGGACTCATAATTATAATGTACATAAGGTATCCGAAGGAGGTGAATTCCTTACTATTATGGATGCTGATGGCAGCCTGCTTGAATTTACTACTTATAAAGGTAATGAATACCATGCACCAGTAGGAAACTACTATAAATTAACTAAAAATGGGACTTATATCTTAAAACACAAAGATGGAACTGTATACAATCTGGATACCTCTGGTAAATTAACAAGTATTGTAGACCGCAATGGAAATCAAGTAACTTTATCGTATACTGATGGTTTTCTGACTACTATCACCGATGCTTCTGGGGGTAGAAGTATTCAGATTACTTATAATGTGGATAATCAAATTGAGAGTGTAAGTGATGCGGTTAATCCACCCATTATCTTTAGGTATAATGATGGCAATTTGATATCAGTGACAGACCAACTTTCTAATGTAACCACATACGAATATGATACAAATCATAACCTCATTATCATAACAGATGCAAATGAGCATCATACATATTTTACCTATGATGCCCAGGATAGGGCTTTTTCAACATGGAATGATGAAGATAATAATAAAGTTAGTTTGGATTATTCAGGTGATTATACTACTACTATCTTAACTAATTCTAAAGGCAGTCAGACTACTTATCATTTTAATATATTTGGCGGCGTGTATAAGATTATTGACCCATCAGGTAATACTCAAAAATTTGATTGGGATATGAAATTAAATAAAAGGTCTACTGAAGATGAAAATGGACATATCACTTATTATGATTATGATAATATGGGTAATCTGGGGACTATAACTGATGCAGGAGGTAATATTACTTGCTTTACATATCATCCGATATTTAACTTTGTTACTTCAATAGATGACCCGACTTCTACCCCACCTACTATATTTACATATGATGATAATAATGGTAACTTACTTAGTGTACAGGACCCATTGGGTAATATAACTACCTATGAGTATAACGACTATGGTCAAGTGAGATTTATGACTAATGCTAAGAATAAGACTGAATATAGATATGAGAATCAATGGAATGATTTGACCAGTATTATTCAAGCACCAAATACCTTGAATATTACTACCTCTTTTACTTATGATGGAGTAGGAAATCGGGAAAGTATGACAGATGCAAATGGAAATACTACTGAGTATATCTATGATAATTGCAATAGATTAACAGAGATTATATATCCAGGAGATAACGGCACTACTCATTACGAATATGATGGAGTAGGTAATCGGATAAGCATGACCGATGCAAAAGGTGAATTAACTACTTATGAATATGATATTATTAATCGACTTGGGACTATAACTATTGACCCACTCGGCTTATCTATTACTACTGCCTATCAATATGATACTGAGGGAAATAGAATTAGTATGACAGATGCTAATGGTAATATTACTAATTATGAATATGATTCATTAAATAGATTAGTAAAGGTAATTTCTGAAGACCCGGATGGACCAGGACCAGAAACGCCTTGTATTACTACATTTGATTATGACCCGGTAGGTAATAGAACTAAGATGATAGATGGAGAGGGAAATATTACAAGATATGAGTATGATGTATTAAATAGACTGGGGACAGTAACACAAGTTTTAGATAGTAGAGACCTAAAGACTCTCTATAGATATGATGAAGTAGGGAATTTAAGATTTATTACAGATGCTAATAACCATACATCAGAGTATCAATATGATGCATTAAATCGACTAAGATATAGTATTGACCCATTACTTAATACCACTGAGTACCAATATGATGAGGTTGGAAACCTGAGATTAAAAAAAGATGCGAATCAGAATACTATTGAATACATCTATGATGAGGTAAACAGACTAACATCAGTAATATATCCGAATACTAAGCGGGTAAATTATGAATATGACCATGTAGGGAATTTAACCAGGATGCAGGATTTTTATTTTAATACATGGTATGAATATGATAAATTGAACAGATTAGTTACTGAAACACAATTTGCAAAATCTCTTAAGCCAAAAAAGATAAGATATGGTTATGATAATGTAGGAAATAGAATAAGCCTTACTGACTCCTATGGAAGGATACTTAGATATGAATACGATGCAGCAAATCGACTGACTGACTTACGATTACAGGGTAATAAAGGTACAATCTCATATACATATAATCCAGTTGGAACTATAAAAGAGGTAAATTATCCTAATTTAGTAAAGGCATCTTATACCTACGATAATTTAAACAGATTAACACAATTGGTAAATAAAAACCAGGCAGGAACTATCTCTTTCTTTAATTATGCTTATGACAAAGTAGGGAATAAAAATTATATGTTGACAAATAGGGGTACAACAAGTTATACTTATGATGACCTATACAGGTTGACACATGTAGAATATTCTGACCAAACCTTTACTGATTATACCTATGATGATGTAGGTAATCGTGATAGGATGACTACTTTAGAAGGAGTAATAAACTATACTTATGATGAGGCAAATAGACTTATTCAAGCAGGAAGTATTACCTACGGTTATGATAATAATGGTAATATAATTAAAAAGGTAACACCGCAAGGGAGTATTACTTATACCTACGATTATGAAAATAGGCTAATAAGAGTAAGTAAGGGTTCACAGGCACAGGTTAATTACTATTATGATGGTTTTGGCAGACGATTAGTCAAGCGGGTAGGAAGAGATATAACAATATACCTTTGTGATGGGCAGAATGAGTTAATGGAGTATAACTTTAAGACAGGCAAGCCATTGGCTGAATATATCCATGCAAATGGTCAACTTGTATCAAAGGATTTAGTAAAGAATGGATTATTCACCATTTATTTCCATCACGATGGATTAGGGAGTATAGTTAATATAACCAATAAGAAAGGTAATGTATTAACTTCGTATGATTATGATGCATTTGGAGAGGTAAAGCAAGGCTATATTGGTAAATACAACTATAATTCCTTCACAGGCAAACAATATGACCCAGAAAGTAAGTTATTTTACTTTGGCGCAAGATGGTATGATTCCCAAGTTGGGAGGTTTGTTACGAGAGATCCACTTCATACTAATGTATTATATCCTCTCAATCTTCATAAGTATATTTATTGCTATAATAACCCACTGAATTGGATTGATCTTTTAGGATTAATTCCTACAGAACCACCCTTAGAGGAAGACTGGTTAGCTGAATTAGGTTTAGGATTCCTTTCCTATTATGCTCCAGAATTATTCTTTTCTTTAATAGCAAAGTTAGCAACAATAGAACCTGTTCCAGATCCTAAAGGGCCAAAATTTAAAGATCCTAATGCACCTCTACCGCCTGGGTGGACTAGAGAAGATCAGTGGAGAGGAGCTCCAGGTTATGATGGAGGGCAAAGTCGGATTAGAAGATACAAAGATTCGAGTGGTAAAACTCAAGAAGTTTGGCATGATGCTTGGAGAGGCGATCAAGATCCCAATACTGATCCTCCATACCATACAGATTACAAAGGGCCATTTAATGACCCGGAACCTAA
This sequence comes from bacterium, assembly GCA_040754115.1. Taxonomy (GTDB): domain Bacteria; phylum UBA9089; class CG2-30-40-21; order CG2-30-40-21; family SBAY01; genus JBFMDD01. The sequence goes on along the minus strand of JBFMDD010000279.1, from coordinate 1,078 downwards.
ATAGACGAGAGGATACTCTAGATGAAAGAACTGAAAGATGAGGTACTATCTAAAATTGAAGGTTATTTAGAAGGAAGACTTACAAAGAAGGAAGTATCCGACTGGGCAATAAAGATTATATATAGAGAGAAATTTGATACTTTGGATTCTAAGTTATTAGAAAGAGCTGTTACTGCTTTATTTGAACTGCACGATGACGATCCCAAATTAAATCCTCCTCGTGAAGATTTTATTTTTCTAAGAAATTGCTTAAGAGGAGAAGAAGATTTTAATGAAACAATAGTAATTCATAAGGGTAATGATCAATATAAATGGTTAGAGCCAAATATTCAAAAATTATTGAATTTAATTGAAGGTTATCTTATGAATAAAATTGATAAGGAGCGGTTAAAAGCTAATCTTCAAAAAATTGATAGATTTCCTAATACTATTAATGGTACATTAGCTAATGAAATAGTAATGATTTTAACACAAGGAAAGCATTCATTATTCTGGGAAGAGATATACCAGCCAGGAAGCAAAACTTCAAGGAAGTCTGTAGAGATGGAAGAGATTCAACAAAAGCAAATTAAGATATTAAGAGATTGTATTCTTGGTTTAAAAACATTTTATTTAACGATTGAATTTTTAAAATCGGGTAATATAAATACATTTATTTACATACTTAATGAAACGTAAAAATAAACAAGAGTCGTAAAATCAAAGAAGATCACTTGAATATTGAATTTAGAGTATTATCTACCTTATTTTTTAACATAACAGATGCAAATGGGCATAGGACCGTGTATCAGTATGATCCGCTGAGCCGATTGATAAAGGTGATCGACCCTCTTGGCAATACGACCAAATATCAAAGGACCATGAAGGGTCGCATCTTGAATTGTGAATTGTCAGCTCCAATTCAAGTTTGATTTTTTCTCTTAATTGCTCTTTGATAATTTAATTATGATGGTTTTGGCAGACGATTAGTCAGGCGGGTAGGAAGAGATATAACAATATACCTTTGGGATGGGCAGAATGAGTTAATGGAGTATGACTTTAAGACAGGCAAGCCATTAGCTGAATATATCTATGCAAA
>JBFMDD010000278.1:0-15493 GCA_040754115.1 bacterium | reverse complement strand
AAGATAAAATCTCCATCACGAATAATTATGGAAAAGAAAAACAGAGAGAGCAACATGTAGTGACAATCTTAAAAATTAAGTGTAGTAATATCAATATGTTACAAATTTTGCTGTTGAACATAGGTATAAAGATTTAACCGCAAAGAGCGCAAAGGAAAATTTCGCAAAGGACGCAAAGGAAGGAAAATAAGGTGGTGAACAACCTATTGCTTTGTTAAGTTTGCTTTGCTATGTTTAGAAAGTTATCGGTTATCAGGTTATCGGTGAAGAGAAAACAATGGCGTCTGTTATCTCCGATTACTGATTACCTAAGTAACATGCAACTTCAATCTTACCAGAGCACTATAATCTTTGCGTTCTTTGCGGTTAAAAAAGGATAAACCACTTAATATTACACCTGAACGGTTACTAAGTCCTTAAAAATGGGGTCAAACGAACCCTGATTACCTTTCTTCAACTCACATTCCAGCTTAGTATCTTTATCTGAAATCTGCCAGCCTTTTCTTCTCGTTCAACAATTGCAGTTATCTTCTTGGTAAAAGAACTCTCTTTTAGAGCTCCAACGGATTCAATAGTAAAGTGAGTAGATTTTATAGTAAGATATTCCCGCACTGGGATATAATCATTGGCTTTTTTAATAGTATTAAAACCAGCTATTCTATCATCCAGCTCGCGATATGTCTTAAATGGTGTTTCTTCACGAGCACTAATTATTTCATCTGCAAAATGTTTTGAGTCAGCTCCTAATACACCTAAAAAATAAGCATACATAACTTCTTTTGATGCAGTATTAACATTTATCTTCCCAAGCCATGTAACATGTGATTTTATCCTTTCGTAATGTTTGTTACCAAGAGCAGTAATAAGTCTTGTATCGGTATTAGAGACGATATAAGGTAGTGCTCCTTCACCTTCTTTCTTAGCCTTTCTAAAATCAATTGCCTTATTTGCCATGTTTTCATATTCTTCAAGTTTTTGTTCTAATTCTAGTGTAGTTAAGTCAGTCTGTGTCCCTGCTTCATACATCAAAGTAGCCATGGTGTTATTATCAACAATATTTAAGTTAATCTTACCAGTAACAGTAATATGGTCTTTTAGTTCATAAAAGAAGTTTTTGTCATCTGAAACTATTCCTTTTACTAATTGTAATTCATAAATAGTGTCAAATAACAGATTTTTATTATCTTTTTCCTCCAGACTGCCATCCCATTTTTTAAAATTTGCATCTTTAAAATCAATAATATTTTCAGTTAGCTCATCAACCTTTTCATGTGTAAACAGTTTGAGGAATTCCTTCAGGACAGTTGAATCTACCTCATTAATATTTATTTTTCTTTGTTCATCCACTATTTTTACTGTGAAACTTCCAGTTTCTAATTCTTGAGAAATCACCTTTGCCCATGAATCTTCCAGAGAGTCATAATCCTTAGATTCATCCATAATCAAAGAATTTATTGCAGTTATAACACCCGCTTCAGCTAAAGAGTATGCCTGGGCATCTTCTCTGAAATTGCTGACTACATTTGATTCTACCCGCATGAGGTTAGCCAATTCAAAAGCCATAACTGCAAGTATAATCACTAACCATAGAGTCATTATCAAAGCAATACCTTTTTGATTATTTTCCTTTTTCACTTTTCGGCTCCTTGAGAGATTTCATTCCTACTGGAATCATAACAATCACCTCTGGTATAGTAATCTTTTCTACATCATCATTAATAGTAGAGAATGTAATAGAAATTTTCACTGCCATTGGGAGTCGCATAAGTTTAAGAGAGTCCCACTCTTCTTTCCACTCCCCATCTTTTGAATCATAATACATAAATTCTATCAATTCTATCTTCTTACCTGAAAACATCTTTTCTGATTCACCAGATTCTTCACCTTCTAATTCTTCTATCCATGAGAATTTTTTCTCTTCCTCTTTTATTCCAAAATGTACTTTTGTCAAGCCTGAAGTAGTAGATGATGTAGTAACAAAACTCAAAGAATACTTATCTCCTTTGAAGGTTAAGTCCCTATTCAAAGGTGAAATAAAGGCATTACGAATTCTTGAGGACATCATATCCAAACATACCCTTACCCGTTGATACACCTCTACCTTTTTTGATGCCCCAGACCATAAGTTTAAACCCAGAGCAAAAGAGCTTGCAATTAGAACCACCACTAAGCTAATAATTACCACAGTAATCAAAAGTTCTATTAGTGTAAATCCTGATTGTTTATTCAATCTTTTCCTCCTTGTCTTCTTTCGACTCAATTACGCGATATCCAATCAATTCAATATTTTTTTTCTCTTTTCTTCCTTCCCAAAATATTTGAAGTTGAATTTCTTCTATTCCTTCAAATTCGCTTTTATTAGTCTGAACTACCCATTTATATTCAACATCACCTTCTTCAAAAATCCCTTCTAATTCTGTCTCCATGCCAGTTTTAATCTGTACCATTTTAGATTGAGCTAAGATAAGTCCAATGGTATAATTACGAATATCAGAACTTGCCATAATGGTTTTAGAAAACAGATTAATAATTACAATCACGCTAACCGCAAAGATGGTTATCGCCACCATTACTTCTATAAGAGTAAAACCTACATCTTTTTTTTGCTTTAAGAACATTTTATTTCACCTTCCCTAATTATAATATATCAGTGGTAAAATTGCAAGAGAAAATAGTACCAGGGTATGGGAGTGCGGTGGCTTACCACCACTTTTATGTGTATGGCATCCGCAATGCTCTGCTCTGCCAAGACGAGAGCAAGGAGATAGCATCTTATCATTCCTATCATTACAAATCTTTTAACTTATACCCAATTTTTTTGTTGCATTCTTTTTAAAATGATGGTATAATGATTGAAATTTAAAAATCAATGTTAATCTATACTGGACACTGCCATTAACTGAGCTATTTAGGGACGTTTTATTTTCATCGTTTTCCTTGTGATTTCTTTTGGAAATTAGAAATTGGAAATTAGAAATTAGGTCTTCACTTCTTTCCCCAATTTCTAATTTCTAATTTCATATCCATTTTTTAACCGCAAGCTTTCACGCTAAAGTGAGCCGTTTCTAAAATCGCAATTTGTAACGGTGTTGAGTATATGTCTAAATTGCAATTTAAAATCAAGGTAATTCCTAAATCCTCCAAAAATGAGATATTAAATGGAACAGATGGTTTGTTAAAAATAAAAGTTACTGCGCTACCAGTTAAAGGGGCAGCAAATGAGGCAGTAATAAAGCTTTTATCAAAAGAATTAGGATTGAAAAAGACACAAGTTTCTATCGTTAATGGCCAAAAGTCAAAGATTAAAACTATTGAGGTAGATGGAGTAAGTAAAGATGAACTATCAAGATACATTGAACTTACCAAAAACCGAGTTTAAAATGAAGGCTAATTTACCTAAAAAAGAGCCTGATATTCTTAAATTCTGGCAGGAGATGAATATTTATAATACCCTACGGCAGGAAAAAAACGGTTGCCCAAAGTATATCTTACATGATGGCCCTCCCTATGCTAATGGTGACATTCATATGGGACATGCATTAAATAAGATATTAAAGGATATTATAGTTAAGTATAAATCAATGAAAGGATTTGATGCCCCGTATGTTCCAGGTTGGGATTGTCATGGTTTGCCTATTGAATATAAGGTATTGGCTGAAATCAAAGATAGTGATAAATTAAGCAAGATGGAGATTCGCAAGGCTTGCAGAGACTATGCCAGCCATTTTGTAGAGGTACAAAAAGAACAATTTAAAAGATTGGGAATATTCGGGGATTGGGAAAAACCTTATTTGACTTTATCAAATGATTATTCAGCTTCAGTGATTGAGATATTTAAAGAACTGGTAGAAAAGGGATATGTTTATAAAAGCAAGAAACCTGTTTACTGGTGTGCAACATGTAAAACTGCTTTAGCTGAGGCAGAGGTAGAATATAAAGAGGTTTCTTCCCCTTCTGTCTATGTCAAATTCCCTATAAAACAGGTAGATAAATGCCCACAAATAAAACCCCACAGCTCAATTCTCATCTGGACTACTACTCCATGGACACTGCCTGCTAATGTAGCAATTGCTCTAAATCCACAATTTGAGTATGCACTTATTAAATTAGACTCAGAAACATTGATTATGGCTAAGGAGTTGATTGAGGCAACATTGAATGTAGCGGGGGAAAATCACTATGAAGAATTAGCAACATTTATGGGGGATGAATTAGAAGGTGTGGTTTGTCAACATCCATTTATGAATCAGGAATCGGTAGTTATTTTAGGCTCACATGTAACAAGGGAGCAAGGAACAGGATGTGTTCATACCGCTCCAGGACATGGGCTGGATGATTATGAAGTTGGATTCAAATATAATTTACCTGTTATTACACCAGTAGATGATAATGGTAAATTTACGAACGAGGCACAAGAATTTGCTGGGCTAAATGTCTTTGAAGCTAATAAACCTATTGTTGAGAAGATAGATTCCTTAGGTAGACTTTTTCATCAGCAGACAGTTACACATTCTTATCCTCATTGTTGGCGATGTAAAAAACCCATTATCTTTCGGGCAACAGACCAGTGGTTCATCAAGCTAAAAACCCAAGATTTACACCAAAGAACACTAAATGCAATTAAGGAAGTAACCTGGATTCCAGCATGGGGAGAAGATCGATTTTATAATACAGTAGAGTCTCGGGCTGATTGGTGCATATCAAGACAACGTGCATGGGGTGTCCCAATTCCAGCTTTTGATTGTACAAAATGCAACTACAGCTTTATAGATTTAGATGCAATTGAATTAACTAAAAATCAAATCCAAAACTACGGAACTAATGCATGGTTTGAAAAGGATATAGACCCCTTTTTACAACAGGGAATAAAATGCCCTAAATGTGGAAGTGAGGAGTTGAAAAAAGAAGAGGATATTATAGATGTGTGGTTTGAGTCAGGGGTAAGTCACCGGGCGGTGCTTAAAAAATGGCAAGGGCTTACCTTTCCTGCTGACCTTTACTTAGAAGGCTCTGACCAACACCGTGGCTGGTTTCAGTCTGCAATACTCACTTCAATGGCGACTGATGGTATACCACCATACAAAGCAGTACTTACTCATGGATTTATGTTAGATGAATCAGGTAAAGCAATGAGTAAATCATTAGGGAATGTCGTCTCTCCTTTAGAGATTATTGAGAATTATGGAGCAGATATTTTAAGACTATGGGTAATTTCAGAAGATTATCGCAACGATGTACGATTAGGACATGAAATACTTGCTCGCATGGGTGAGTCTTACCGCAAAATACGCAATACATTCAGATTTATGTTAGGAAACCTTTATGACTTTAACCCATCTTCAGATAAAGTTGCCTATGAAGACCTGACGAGAATTGATAAATGGGTGCTACATCGATTTACTCAATTAATACAAAAAATAACAGATGCTTATGAAAAATTTGAGTTCCACACTATATATCACCTTACACTTAACTTTTGCTCAACTTTTTTAAGCTCTTTATATTTGGATATTCTTAAAGATAGACTCTATACCTTTAAGGCAAATTCAAAAGAAAGAAGAGCGGCCCAAACAGTTATGTATGAGGTTACAACATCTCTTACTCGATTGATGGCACCTGTTTTAAGTTTTACTTCAGAAGAAATATGGCAAAATTTAAACCAGCAGGATAAAAAACCAAGTGTTCATTTAACATCATTGCCAATCCCTAATCCAAAATATTTAAATGAATCATTGGATTCACAGTGGGAAGAAATCCTTGAGGTACGAGGAGAGGTAAGTAAGGCATTAGAAGAGAAAAGAACCAATGGGCTAATTGGTTCATCATTAGAGGCACAGGTGATTTTAATATACACTCAGAAGGAAGAAAAGGTTCTTAGAGAATATGAGTCTGACTTAAAATTTATCTTTATTGTCTCTGATGTAGAATTAATAAATGGGGAGACACTAAAAGTAGAGATAAAAAAGGCTAAAGGGAGTAAATGTAGTCGCTGCTGGAATTACAGCGAAGTAGTTGGTACTAATGTAGAACATCCCACCCTATGTGAGCGATGTATTCAAGTGATTAAATAAAAAGGAGGGAAACTTTTAACATGAATAAGAAAGAATTAGAAGGATATAAGGAGAGATTACTTGAGTTACGAGAAAAACATCTTAAAGAAAAAGAGGCAATGGAAGAAGGCTATTTACATAATTCTCAACGCGAGGCATCCGGAGACCTATCAGCTTACTCAATTCATATGGCGGATGTTGCGGCTGATAGTTATGAACGGGAGAAAAATGCTGAATTAGCAGCTAATATAAATAATATCCTCTACGAAATCAATGAGTCTCTTTATCGAATAGAAAAAGGGGAATATGGATTATGTGAAGTGTGCCATAACAAAATTAATGAGCAGAGATTACAGGCTATGCCTTATGTACGAACATGCATAGACTGCCAAAGAATGAAAGAAAAACCAGTAGATTAAATAATAAATAATCAACAGGATTTAACAGAAATGAAGTACAAGGTGATTGGTAATCGGTAATCAGATAATCAGGTAATCGGGTGAGGGGAATGGAATATGTAAAAAGTTTTCGAGATTTAGCAGATCAGTTTTGTTCTTAAGCACCAATACTGATTACCGATAACCGATTACTGATTACCAGAATTTTTATGGAGGTAAGAGATTAAAAGAGATTGAAAATACTATCATTATTAATCACTACTGTTGTTTTATGCTTAGATAGAATAAGTAAATTTATAGTACACCATACAATGTACGAAGGAGAAAGTATATCTGTTTTAAAAAATATTTTCTTTTTGTCTTATATAAAAAATGAGGGGATAGCCTTTGGCCTTTTCCAAGAGCAGGGACAGTGGTTGGTAATTACAAGCCTTTTAACAATAGGCATAATTTTATTCTTACTATTCAGGCTTAAAAACATAAATCCGTGGTTAGCTTCTGCCTTTGGATTGGTTTTAGGAGGTGCTATTGGTAATTTATGGGATAGGCTATGTTTAGGTGGAGTAATTGATTTTATAGATATTGGCTTTAAAAATTATAGATGGCCAGCATTTAACTTTGCAGATTCAGCTATTTGTATTGGTGTTTTAATGTTGTTATTAACTATTAATAAAAAAGAAAAAGGGTAAAAAATAGTGCATCCTGTCCTTTTTAAAGTAGGCCCGATTACAATCTATTCCTATGGTGTAATGCTGGCTTTAGCATTTGGAATAGGGATATATCTAGCCAGAAAAAGAGCGTTAACTGTCGGAATAAATCCTCATATAATTATGGATTTAGGAGTTTATGTCCTTATAGCTTCGATTATTGGGGCAAGACTTCTTTATATCATGAGTAATGTGAGTTACTATATGGCTCATCCATGGGAAATGGTTTTTTCAAGATATGGATTTGTATTTTATGGTGGGCTTATATTAGCAACGATTGTCAGTATTTGGTATCTAAAGAGGCAAAAATTATCTTGTTGGAAAATGGCTGATGTAGTCGCTCCATCTATAGCTATAGGCCAGGCAATTGGTAGAATTGGCTGCTTTTTAAATGGATGCTGTTATGGAAAGCCAACTACATTACCATGGGGAGTAATGTTACCTGGGAGGGACCCCTTAGATTTAACCCCTCTTCATCCAACTCAACTCTATTCCTGTGCAACTAATTTAATTATATTTTGTATACTTACTTGTTTGTGGAAAAGGCGTAAGTTTGATGGGCAAATTTTCCTCTTGTATCTCTTATTATACGCCATAGCTCGATTTATTATCGAAATGTATCGCGGAGATAATCCATATATTTTATTTCATCTTACTCTTTCTCAAATATTGAGTATCCTGATTGGCTTAGGAGCAATGACCGTAATGGTCAGAAAAGAGATTAGGCTCAGACATTGAATGTAGAAAGCAGTCCCTTCTACATTCAACATTCACGGTCTGACCACAACTTACCTTGCTCTTTGACAATTTAATATGGTTTTTTTTGTGTTGACAATTAAAAGGAAGATAGGGTATAATAATTTGTAAGGTGGATAAATGGGAAAGAAAGTCAGAAAACAGAAAACAGATTACAGAGGGCAGAAAAAGAGGAAGTGGAAGATTCTGTTTAGAATACCAAGGTTTTTGATACCAAAGGATGAGCCGATTGTTCCAAGGGCATTTACTATGATAGATTATGCGGGCGGGATACTGGTATTTTTTATCTGCTGGGCAGTGTATTTGCATACCTTAACTCCTACGATTGGGTTTCATGACTCAGGGGATATGGTTACAGCAGCTTATGTACTTGGTATTCCTCATCCAACGGGTTATCCGTTATATTGCTTGATTGGAAAGCTCTGGATGACTATTCTGCCGATAGGAAATATTGCATATCGGATGAATTTAGCCTCTGCCTTGTGTGCCTCTCTGGCGTGTATGATGGTGTACTTTATAGTGTTGAAGGTAGCGGGAGGTAGGAGGCAGGAGGTGGTTAAATACCACATCCCACACCCCGCTTCCCGTATCCCAACTATCGTAGCCGCTCTTATGCTTGCCTTCGCTACTACCTTCTGGGAGCAGGCAGTAATTGCTGAAAAATACACACTGAATGCTTTGTTTGCCACGCTCTTAATCTTCATCCTCCTAAAGTGGGCAGAAGTAGTAACTACGGAGCGTGGAGCATGGAGAACAGAGGGAAAAACTCAAAACTCAAAACTCAAAACTCAAAATTATCTTTACCTCTTCGCATTCACCCTCGGCTTATCCTTCACTCATCATATGCAAACAATCTACTTGGTCCCAGCCAGTATATTCTTCATCATAACTGTGTGTTATAAATATAGATACTCCTCACTCTTCACTCTTCACTCCTCACTCAAACTGCTTTGTTTATTCATTCTACCCCTATTTTTATACTTGTATCTACCAATTCGAGCAAACCAGAATCCACCACTTAATTGGGGTGATCCACGGAATATAGAAAGATTCATTAATCATATTAGTGGACAGGAGTATACAATCTATTTTGTATCAAACATAAGTGGAATTTATAAAAAATTAAGTTATATCTTACATTTTCTAATAGATCAATTTACCTCATATCTCTGGTGGATTAGTATAATAGGATTTTTGTTATTATACTTTAAAAGAAGAGTTATTAGTCTGTTCTTCTTTTTTATACTTTTAGTAAATATAATTTATTCTGTTCGTTATGACATTACAAATATAGAAGATTATTACATTCCAACATATATTGTTTTTACTATATCCTTAAGTTTATGTGTTACATTCATAAAGAAATTTTTACTAAAAGGAAATTTTTTCCTCAAATATTTAGCTAATATAATATTTATTCTTTTCCCAATTTTTTCTTTTATAATACATTATCCGTATAATGATAGAAGAGATTACTATTTTGCCAATGATTATGGAAGAAACTCGCTGCATTTTTTAGAGAAAGATGCAATTGTATTCCCAAGTGGTGATGTTATTATCTTTCCTATGTGGTATCTTCATTATTGTGAGAATCAATCTGGAGAGATAGTAATTATTGAACCTACATCTTTGGCAAAGGACTGGTTTGGAAAGGGTGGTCCATGGTACAGCAAGATGATTAAGAAGAGATATCCTGATATAGATTTGACTACACCTGTGTCAATTAATGAAGTTGATCCTGATAATGTAATAGAGAATGTGAAACAAATTAAAATTAAAGAGGTTATAGAACATACAACCCGTCCTGTATTTATAACATATAGTAGAGAAATAGATGATAATTATTTGTTGATACCTAGAGGAGTCTTGTTTAAGGTTATGGATAAAAAGACAAAAAGAGAAGATGTAAAGAAAGAACTTATGAAAGATTTTCTAATTTCTCCCAGGGATATAAAAAGTGATTACATGATTTTTAAAGAAATATGGTGGACATCAGAGATAATTAAGGATTATTTTAATGTTTATAAGAGAAGAGGGATTAGGTATTACAATTTAGGGATGTATGAGAAAAGTATAGAGGAATATGAAAATGCCATAGAAATTGTATCATATTCTTCAAGTCCTCCCTATTTTATTCCGTATGGGAGTTTGAGTTTCTATAATGAGCTATTATTAGAGAGGAAAGAGATAAAAAAAGCAATTCAAGATGAGCTTAAACATATTCACTGGAGCCTTGGCAGATATTATGATAAAAAAGGGGATTATTTAAAGGCTATAAGTGAATATAAAGAGGCAATAAAGTTCTACCCTAATAATGTAGAAATGAGGAATATGTTAGGATATACATATATGCGTGCAGGTATGTATGAAAAAGCAATAATAGAATTTGAGAAGGCTATCAAAATAAATCCATCTGATATTATATCTCATATGAATTTAGCTACCGTATATTATAAAAGGAAGTTATACAAAGAAGCTATTGTTGAATGTAATTGTATTTTAGGACTTGATTCAAATAATACTTATGCTAAGCAAATGTTAGAGGCAATTTCGAAGAAAGGTAAATAGATGAAAAGGAAGTTAAATTTAAAATGAGTAAAAGAATTATATTAGGAGCAATGTTGGTATTAGGGATCTTCTTTAAAGCAGAAGTTATTGGAGCAACTACTACTGTAAGTGGAACTCAAAGTGGTACTTGGAAATTAAGTAGTGGTCCTTATGTAGTTACTGCTGATGTTACTATCCCAGTAGGAAGTGTCTTGGTTATTGAACCAGGTGTTGAAGTAAAATTTGCTACTAATACATCTTTGATTGCTTATGGAGTATTAATGGCTGTTGGTACACCTAATGGAACAATTACCTTTACTTCTAATAATTATGGTATTAATCCAGGAGACTGGAGTAGTATTAAATTGAGTGGTAACGGAGCTAATGGAAGTGAAATTAGTTATTGCTTGATAGAGTATGGTAAGCAGGCAGTGTATCTTGAAAATGTGAGGAATGTAAAGGTGACATATAATATTATCAGAAAAAATAAAGGAAATGATGGAAAGTCAGGAAATATTGGACAGCCAGGAGGGGTAGGATGTGGAATATACATTTCAGAATCAAATAACAATATCATTGGCACAAATACTATATCTAACAATACAGGTGGTTGTGGAGGAAGTAGTGAAATCTATCAAAGAGGTGGAGAAGGTGGAGTAGGAGCCGCTATTTATCTTTTTAAATCAGGCACAAATACTATTGTAGGGAACACAACATCACAAAATATAGGTGGTCAGGGAGGGATAGGTGGTACGAATGGTTCAGGAGGTGGAGGTGGTATAGGATGTGGAATATTTCTTTCAACATCAATTAATAACACCCTCTCAAAAAATAAAATATCAGAAAACACAGGTGGTCAAGGAGGAATACATGGAAATGGTGGTTCTGATGGTGTGGGTGGGCAGGGATATGGAATATACATTGATTCTGCAAGTTTTAATAACACAATTGACATTTTTAATACCTATAATGAGGAACCTATCTTTTATTACTATGGGGTCACGACACCAATGACAATTGAAAATCAAAATCTTACACTGGTGGGTTCAGGTTCAACAAATTTAGGCAGGATTATCTTAATTGAATGTTCAAACTTTACCATTCAGAACAATTCTATTGTTGGAGGAATAGGAGAGAATGGAAAAACAGGTAATTATGGTACTTCCGGTACTCCAGGTGGTATAGGCTGTGGGATATATCTTTCATCATCAATAAATAACACCATCTTGGGAAACACTATTTTACAAAACACAGGTGGTCAGGGAGGACCACGTGGTGCGGGTGGTTCTGGTGGTGATGGTGTGGGGATTTACTTAATTTCATCAAGTAACAATAAAATTACTACTGGTAATATCATCAGAGATAACCAAGGTGGTATTGGTAATCCAAATGGTAATGGAGTTGGTATCTATTGTAAATCTTCTTTAATTTCTGAGCTTAGTGACAATAATATTTATAATAACCAAACATACAATCTCCAAACAGATGGTACTCAAACAGCAGAGTATAACTGGTGGGGAGCTGATCCGCCTGCTACTTATACTTTCTCTGGTAATATAGATTATGAGCCATGGCTAACAGGTTCTGTTGCAAAAATTACCATTGTTCCTTCCTCAGGTACAGTAGGAACTTTTGTTACAGTTTCAGGTGAAGATTTTGGCTCAACTGAGATAATACAAATAGATTTTGGGACAACACAAACTATTACTACAGTTACTACTAATGCCTCAGGGACATTTACTACTGTTTTTACCATTGATACTCAACCTTATGGTACTACTTCAATTATAGCTACCGGCTTAAACTCTGGTAAAACTGCTTCAAATTTCTTCTGTACCCTACCTAAGATTTTATTTGTAGCACCTACTAAAGGTACTGTTGGTACTATGGTAACGATAAGAGGAAATGGGTTTGGGGCATATGAGTCAATCCATATAGATTTTGGTAAAACACAAACTATTTCCTTTACATCTACTTATGCTGAGGGTAGCTTTACTACTACCTTTACTATTGATACTCAATCTTATGGTACAACTACAATTAAAGTAATAGGAGTTAATACCCAAGCAGAAGTTACAGATTACTTTTTTATCCTACCTACTATTGTCTTAGTAACTCCTTACATAGGCACTGTTGGCAGTTTTGTTACAATTGCAGGTAATGGATTTGGTAAGCTGGAAGCTATACAGGTTGATTTTGGGGCGACATTAAATATCTGTATAGTTAGTTCAAATCCCTATGGAACATTTTCTGCTGTCTTTACTGTTAACACTCAGCCGTGTGGTACTACCTCGATTGTTGCTTCAGGAGTTGCATCTGGCACAAAAGTTTTTTGGTATGGTTTTAAGATTGTACCTAAGATTACAGTCTTACCGACATCAGGTCAAGTAGGGAGTTTTGTTACTGTAACTGGTAATGGATTTGGTTCATCTGAATTAATCATAATTGAATTTGGGACTACTCATACTATTACTACTGTTTCTACTTATGCTGCAGGTGAATTTCAGACAATATTTACAGTCAATAGCCAGCCAATTGGTACAACGACTATCATCGCTTTAGGTATGGCGACTCAGTGTGAAGCTATGGTACGGTTTGTCATTCTACCATTAACTACACTAAAGATTACCCCTGCAACACAGAATATAGCTGTTAATTCAACATTTACCTGCCAGGCGGAGATAGAAGATGTTGAAAGACTAAGAGGTGCAGAATTACATCTTAGCTTTAATCCCAATATCCTTGAGGTAATAGATATTGGTACAGGTACATTTCCACCAAATGGCTGGGTAATGCAGAATAAGTATGATAATATCAAAGGAGAGATAGATTATACAGTTGGGTTAATTTCTGGTTCTGCTACTGGTTCAGGAGTACTTTGTGAAATAAAATTTAAAGCAATATCAGGGGGTACATCAGCTGTGATATTTGATTTTGTTAAACCCAATCGGATAACAACACTATTAGATATAGGAAACAATGAAATCCCATTTAATAAAGAAGAAGCTATGTATCAGATAATCACTGGTATTGAAATTAAGCCAAAAGATAAAGAGATTCGTGCAGATGAAACTATTGATTATACCTGCCTTGCATCATGTGGAGGTTTAGAACTTGAGGTTACTGGCTCTACTACTTTTACTGCAAATGGTGGTGGTTCTTTTACCCTTAATACCTTCCATGCAAAATATATGGGTACATATACAATTCAAGGAGAGTATCTTGGATTTATTGGTACTACATCCGTGATTATCCAACCTGGTACTCCAACAACCTTAGTTTATGTATCAGGAAATAATCAAGTTAATACCTGTACCTTTACTCTAAAAGACCCATTTATAGTTAAGGTAGTTGACAAATATGAAAATCCTTGCAGGGATGTAGAGGTAAACTGGGAAATTCTCTCTACCCCTTCTGGTGCAACAGGTTATTCTATCTCTCCAACTAAGACTACAACCAATGTTCAAGGTACAGCGTCATCTTTTCTTACCTTAGGCACAGAACCACCAGGGACATATACCATACATGCTATTTCAACTGGATTAAATGGGTCTCCCTGTGTTTTTACTGCCCATTCATTGAGGCGGTTTGGTAATATAGCTGGCTTTTCCATGTTGGATTTGGGGACAATTACATTAGGTACATGTTCAGATATTCAGGTAAGGATTGTAGAGCTTGGTACAACTACAACGACTAATGATAGCTCTTACTTCATATTTGAGAATATACCAGTAGGAACCTATACCCTTACTTTTGATACATGGGGAGCATCTCCAGCAACTAAAACCAATATTTGTATTAGTCCAACACAATTTGAAGATACTACCTACATTGGTACTATTACACTATTAGCAGGGGATGTGAATAATGATGGCAATGTAAATATTGGAGATTAGCCTGGATTTGTAGACGGTTTTGGTGATTATGAAGGTAATTCTGAAGGTAATTGGGAACAGAGCAAAGAGGAAGATTTTAATCATGATGATGTTGTTAATATCTATGATTTTGGAATTTTTGCAGACAATTTTGGTCAACAACAAAAAGGTAAGGCTAAGAAATCAACTGCGATGCCTACAAAAGCTAAAAAGACCTCTGGTAGAATAGAGTTGTCTTTTGACCTTCAGACACTTGCAGGGGTAGATATTAATGAGTTGCGTGTTGGAAATATTATTTATCTTAAGATATATGTTCGTGATGCAAAAGACTACCTTGGAGGAGAGATACACCTATCTTTTGATCCAAAGGTATTACAAGTAGTAGATGCAGATAATACCAAAGCTGGTGTTCAGATTCAACCAGGTGATTTTCCACAAGGCTCTTTAAATTATCCACCTGGTGAACTAAAGAATGAAGTAGATAATCTACTTGGTAAGATTGATTATGCAGTAGCAGTTTGGGAGCCAGAACAAGGAAATGAGGGGATATTAGCCACTGTACTATTTAAGGTAATCTCTTGTGGTGCTTATTCTAAAGTCGGCTTTGAATTTGATTCAGAAGAAAACCGCGAGACAATGTTTATCGAGAGAATTGGTGAAGAACAACCTGTTGACCAGCAACCCGAGGTATTACCTGATGAAATAACTATCAAAGTGCCAGCGGTATTTAATAATTTAGAGAAGGCACTGGTCTATCCCAATCCTGCTTATAAAGGGCAAGAGGTAACCTTTACTCAGATTACTACTGATAAACAAGTTACCTTAAGAATATACAACTTAGCGGGTGAATTAGTAATTGAAAAGCAAAAAGAGAAAGAGAGGGATAGTCAAATCAAATGGAACCTAAAGAATAAAGATAACGAACATGTTGCCTCAGGGATTTATATCTATTTCTTACGAGATGTAAATGGCTCAATTAAAAAGGGTAAGGTTGGAGTGGTTAAATAAGTAAGCAATGACCGTAATGGTCAGAAAAATGGTTATTACTTACTATTTACCAATCAACCAGTTACCAATTACCAAATAATTTTAAAAAAGGGAGGGGGTTTATCATGGTAAAATTTAAAAAGTTAAGGGTAGTAGTAAGCAGTATTTTAGGG
>JBFMDD010000277.1:0-2444 GCA_040754115.1 bacterium | reverse complement strand
TAAATTATGCAACAATATTCTTCCCGAACAAGTTCGGGCTTCCATACCTATTCTGTGTTGGATGCCTCAACTGGATGCCTCAACTTGTTGAGGATTCTCTTGCAAAACTTCTTCAACAGAGTACTAGCAAGTGCTAACTGGTGACTAATTACCAGTTAACCAATCACCAATTTACCAAAATGAAGGGGGTAGATTAAAAGTGACAATAGAAAACTTAACACAATTAGAAGAACGGGTAAATAAATTGTTAGATGAGATAGAGCGGTTGACTAAAGAAAATCAACAATTGCAGGAACAAATAGCTAATTTTCCCTATGATGACTTTGAGGCACTTAAATCTGAGAATCAAACCTTAAAGGATGAACAAAAACAACTCAAGGATAAGATAAATAATATTCTTGCTATGACAGATAAAGTATTAAGCTAAATCCTTAACTACAGGAGAGTATTCAAAGTGGCTATGGAGCAACAACGGGTAGAAGTAGAAATTTTTGGGACTAATTATGCCATTAAAAGTGATGAAAATCCTGCATATACATCTGAATTAGCTCAATTTGTAGATAGTAAAATGCGAAGCATTACACAGAAAACTGATACTGTCTCAACAGGTAAAGTTGCTATTTTAGCTGCTCTTCACATCGCAGATGAGCTATTTAAGACTAAAAAAACTACTGATTATAAAGTTGAAAGACTAATACGTAAAATAGATACTAAATTGAAACAAATATCTTCGAAGTAATTTTATTTTACATTCCTAAGTTCCTTTTTACAAATTTTAAAAACCTCTTCCCTTAGAATTAGAAAATATTCTTGTTGGGGATGAATAGTATAGATTGTATGATAAGAAGGATACTTTTTAATAATTATTTTAAAGTTATTCTCATTTTTGCAACTTAAAATTTTTATATCTTTTCTTATATGACACACCTCTTGACAATACCAAAAACAAGTAGCATAACTCCAATTAGAGATAATTAAAGAATTATGATTTACTGAACTCAAAATTTGAGAACAAAAGTCAAATGGGAAGAAATATTTACTCTTGTTAAATTTATATCCTGACCAACTATAAGTTAATAGATAAGAAAGAAATAAACTAACAATTATAATAATCATTATCCATATTCGGTGATGAGACAGGGTAATCTTAATTAAGAAGTAAATCCCAAGTCCTATAAATAATGAGAAGAATAAATAAGTTGGAAGATATAAATTCCATATATCACCAATATTATAATTTATACAGAATATAATTAAGAATAGCCACATTAACGATATAAGAATACTAAATCTTCTGTTTATACTAAATGATTTTATCAATCCAATAATTCCTATGCTAAATACAAACGCTGGAAATTGAGTGATAAGTAAAAGAAAATAATTCCATAAATGTTTAATAACCTCAAAAAATGATGAAGAAAAGATTAATTTTTTAAAGTGGGCTCCAGTAATATAATTAAAAAAATGGCTTAAAGTAGTAACCTTACTCCAATTGATAACTATAATATCTCCAAATGACCTGATAGGAATGTAAAGATAAATACTTAATCCTATTAAAAAAAGAATAGAAGGGATGAGCCATTTCTGACACCAAATAAAATATAAAAAGATAGGTAGGAAAAGAAGAATAGTTAGATGATTTCCAAGACTTAAACCATAGATAAAGGAAAAAAGATAAAGCCAACGGATATTCCTTTTTTGAGTCCAGATTAAAAAGATAAAGATTAATAGACTTACAAGGAAGGTATTAAGCGTATAGACCTCTGTCTTGGTAGAAAGCGTCCAAAAGATATAAGAAGACCCAAGACAAAAACTGGATATTAAACTTGAAAGTCGATGTTGGGTAAGGAAAAAGACAACAAGAAAGACAAAAGTACAACTAAGTGCTCCAAAAGTAGCAGAAGCTAAATTTAATCTGAATGCTACCTCACCAAATGGCAGGAAGGTAAACATCTTGCCTAATAAAAGATATAAAGGATAACCAGGGGCATGGGCAATACTTAGAAGATAGGCACAAATGGTTAATTCACCACTATCATCTAAACCAATACCTGGAGTTAATGTGTGAAGATAAACTCCGAAAGTAAAAAAGAATATAAATACTGATAACAACTTATTCATTTCTTCTTACCTGTGAATAATATTATATCTTTATTATCCATATAAGTCAACCTTTTTGATAACAAAATCTGCAATTCTCATTTTGAAGTGTCATTGTATTTTTTTCTTTAATTTATTATTGAGAGACAAATTATTGCGACCTGTATGGTTAAGTTCGCCAATGAAAATGAAACTTTCATCTCACACTACAAGAAAAATAGAAACTGATAGAAATATAATGGAAATTTATAGAAATTGATTGAAATTGGTAGTAAAAAACAATGAATTCCCATAAATTTCTACCAATTTCAATTTATTTCTATCTTGCATTGTGTGATTTAACT
>JBFMDD010000276.1:0-7853 GCA_040754115.1 bacterium | reverse complement strand
CCCTACTCTTCACCTCTTCCCATTGATTTCACAAGTGCTGTTTCCAACCCCATTAGCATCCTTCTCTTTTCCATTCACCTTAATCCTTGAACCTCGATCCTTGAACCTTTTTATCCGAAAACCTTCAGTAATCAGTATTTACTATCTCCTATTTTGATTTAAGGGGACAGTTCATTTTATCGTTTTTCCTATGATTTCTTTCGGATATTTATTTGTAAGCATCCACAGAAAATTGAAATTGGAAATTAGAAATTGGGCTTTTACTTCTCTCCCTAATTTCTAATTTCAACTCTCTTTTCTATCCGCAAGCTTTCAAACAAAAGTGAACCGTCCCGATTTAAGTATAATTTTCTCTGCCTGTCTCATGTCATCTTGTGTATTTATACCCATTACCTCAATTGGGTCAGATGCTTCAATATCTACTATTTTTTCCCCTTCTTCCTTTAGAATTCTAACTACATCAGTAAGATAAAATTCTCCTTGTTTATTATCATTCGTTATCTTTTTTAGAGTGGCAAATAAATTTTTACTTTTAAAGCAATAAGTTCCTGTATTAACTAAGTTAATTGTTTTTTCAAGTTGTGTAGCATCTTTCTCTTCAATAATCTTACATACATTACCTGATGAATCTGTAACTATTCTCCCATATCCCGTTGGGTCATTTAAGGTAGCAGTAAGAATTGTAATTGTCGCATGAGATTCCTGATGAGCCTGAATTAATTTCTCTAAAGTATTACTTTTTAATAAAGGGGTATCTCCACAAACTACTAAAATATCCCCTTCAAAATCCGATAATACCTTTTCTGTTTGAGCTACTGCGTGTCCTGTACCTAACTGTTCTTTTTGAAGAACTATCTCTACTTTTCTGTCTTTAAGTAGGTTAGTTACCTCTTCTGCCTGATGTCCTACTACAACAACAACTCTTACAGATGAAAAAAAGGAAAGAGTATCTAATACATATTCTATCATTGGCTTATTGCAGATTTTATGAAGTACCTTAGCCAAATTAGACTTCATCCTCTTTCCTAATCCTGCAGCTAAAACAATTATGGCTATCGGATCTTTCATGACTCTTCACAATCAAATAAAATTATCATTCGGCTCTTTGGATATCGTTGTCCGTTGATCGGATGCGATGCTCGAATCGTCAATAGTTTTATGAGTAAGAATTTTGACGATAGACGATTAATCTTTACCGTTTCGAGTTACGTAACCTTTCAACAAAATATCTACCGCAGGTAAGATTAAGTGGAGATTTATCCCATTAACAATTACCTGATCACGCCAATCTTACCTTTCTTAATTGAGCCATTTACATCTCTTAAGAAATAGATATAAATACCTGAGGCAACATCTTCGTTATCTTTATTTTTTAGATTCCATTTAATCTGGCTATCATTGATGTTATCTTTTTGTTTTTCAAGAACTAATTCACCCGCTAAGTTATATATTCTTAAGGTAACCTGTTTATTCGTTGTAATCTGAGTAAAGATTACTTCTTGCCCTTTATAAGCAGGATTGGGATAGACCAGTGCCTTCTCTAAATTATTAAATACCGCTGGCACTTTGATAATTATTTCATCAGGTGATACCTCAGGATGCTGGTCAATAGGTTGTTCCTGACCAATTCTCTCGATAAACATTGTCTCGCGGTTTTCTTCTGAATCAAATTCAAAGCTAACTTTAGAATATGCTCCACAAGAGATTACCTTAAATGGTACAATGGCTAATAATCCTTCATTCCCTTGCTCTGGTTCCCAAACCGCTACTGCATAATCAATCTTACCAAGTAGATTATCTACTTCGTTCTTTAGCTCAGCAGGTGAATAATTTAATGAGCCTTATATTTTGCATGGAATGTATTAAGAGTAAAGAAGCCACCACCATTTGAAGTAAAGGTAGTAGAGCCAGTAACATCAAGTTCTAAACTTCCACATGATGCAAGGCAAGTATAATCAATACCTTCATCTGCCTTGATTATTTTATCTTCTGGATAAATAGAGATAGAGGTAATTATCTGATACATGGCATCTTCTTTATTAAATAAAATATCATTATTGGCTATATCTAATAGCCCTGTTACACGATATTGGTCAAAGTCAAATACAATACTTGATGTACCCCCTGCAATTGCCTTAAGTTTTATATTACAAAGTATCCCTGACCCAGTAGCAGAACCAGAAATCAATCCAACTGTATAATCCATTTCTCCTTTAATATTATCATACTTATTCTCCATTACCCAACCATCTGGTGGAAATGTACCTGTACCAATCTCTATTACCTTAAGGATATTGGGATTAAAGCTAAGATGCAATTCTGCTACCCTTAATTTCTCTACATCTTCTATCTCTACATGGCAGGTAAATGTTGAATTAACAGCTATATTCTGTGTTGCAGGTGTAATTTTTAAGATAGTTGACGGCAGGATAACAAAATATGCTTTTGCATAAGCATCTGTCATCAGACCATAAGCAATAACAGTAGTTGTACCAATCGGCTGACTATCGACAGTAAAAATTACTTGAAACTCTCCAGTACCAGTAGTAGAAGCTAAAGTAATAGTATGAGTAGTACCAAATTCAATCCTGATTAATTCTGTTGGACCAAAGCCATTACCACATACTGTAACAAAACTTCCTACTTGCCCGGATGTCGGTAAAACCTGGGTAATATTAGGTACAATTCTAAACCAGACAAGAGCCTTTGAACCAGAAGTAAGCCCAGTTGCAATAATTGAAGTAGTGCCATAAGGTTGTGTATTAGCAGGAAAAATAGCAGTAAATTTACCTAAAGCGTCGGATGTGATGGTAGTAATTGTAAGAATTGTTCCAAAGTCAATTTGAACACACTCTGTTGATTCATAACCAATGCCTTTTAAAGTTATAAAAGTACCAACAGTTCCAGAGATAGGTGAAACAGTAATAATTCCAACAGGCCATAATTCTGGCAACCATGGCTCATAATCTATATTACCAGAAAAAGTATAAGTAGCAGGCGGGTCACTGCCCCACCAATTATACTCTGCTGTCTGAGTACCAGATAAAATGTCAGTCTGGAGATTATAGGTTTGATTGTTATAGATGTTATTATAAATAAGTTCAGAAATTAGGGATGATTTACAATGAATACCTACTCCATTACCATTTGGAGTACCAGTACCACCTGTATTATCTATAATAGTGTTACTATCTTTGATAATATTATTATTTGATAAGTCTAAGTAAATCCCTGTTCCAATTCCACCTTTACCTTCTGAACCTCCATAACCACCACTTCCTCCTTGACCACCTGAATGGTTATAGATGGCATTACCTGTCATGGTATTGTTAGTGGAGCTACCCAAATATATTCCTGTCCCAATTCCACCTATACCACCTGAATGATCACTACCTCCAATCCCTCCTTGACTACCTGAATTGTTATAGATAATATTATCTGTTACGGTGTTATTATTTGATGAAACCAAATATATCCCTGCTCCAATTCCACCTTCACCACCTAAACGTTGACGTCCACCATCTCCCCCTTGACCACTTTGATTTTCATAGAGGATATTGCCTGTTATAGTATTGTTATGGGAACTATCTAAATATATTCCTGTTCCAATCCCACCTTGACCTCCTACACCATTATAACCACCAGGTCCCCCTCGACCACCTTGATTATCAGAGATAGTATTATCTCTTATGATAATATTAGTAGAGGAACCCAAATATATTCCTGATCCAATTCCACCTTGACTTCCTGAATATCCATAGCCACCTGTATGTCCATTCTCACCAATTCCCCCAGCAATATAGTTATTTCTAATAGTAAAATTTGAACAGTGGATTAATACAATCCTACCAAAATTTGTTGAGCCAGAACCTGCAAAGGTTAAAGTTTGATACTCAATTATAGTAGGTGTAGTAATCCCATAATAATAATGAATAGGTTCATCATTATAAGTATTTGTAGTGTAAATTATATTATTGTAACTATTAGAATCAATATAGATACCATAACCATTACCATCTAATCCTCCACTTTCACCACCTTCGCCATCATTACTATTGGATATGGCATTCCCTGATATGGTATTGTTAGTTGATGACTCTAAATATATCCCTGCTCCAATTCCACCTCGTCCGCCTACACCACCATCATCACCAGCACGTCCACCTTTACCACCTTGATTGTTATAGATTGTATTACCTACTATCATGTTATAAGTGGCTCCACTCAAATATATCCCTGCTCCAATCCAACCTCCACTACCTGATTCCTTAAAGCCACCTGGAATTCCTTGAGCACCTTTATTATTTCTAATTGTATTATAGGCAATACTAATTTTTGAAGCATTTTCTAAATAAATTGCTTGTTTCCCATATTCTATAAGACAATAGCTAATTGTTCCTTTACTTTGGTCACCACTGAACTTAATGCTATTCCAATCCCCTGCTTGAGGTGTAGGTTTATTAGAAGTAAAGGTAATTGTTCCATCTGGAGTACCAATAGCAAGTAGTGTTCCATAATTAATCAAGGATGTATTGGTAGCAAATTTTACTGTTACTGCTGGTTCTATAACTAATTTTAAACCATTAGGTACAGTTACAGTATTAGTAGCAACATAAATATTCCCAGTAGTCCAAGTACCAAATACATCTCCACTTATCTCAATTACACCTGCATAGCTAACTCCTAAATTAACAATCAATTCTCCAATAACCAGAAGTGGCATAATAATCCTTTTTATCATTTTAATCCTCCTCCTTTTTCTTTAGGTAATGTCAAAGTTTTTACCTACAAATTTTCTTAACTTTCTATATTTTCAAGCACTTATGTAAATTTGGCTTCCCTCCCCCATTTTTTGTGATATAATGAGAAAAATTATATATGTCTCATTTCTCTCACAAACCACTAAGAGTAAGACGGCAGAATATTGTCTCTGGCCTCATCGCTACAAAGAGAAAAACCTCATAAAAGTTTCCCAAAACATATACCTTAATTTGTCAAAAAGCAACCTTTATTCATTTCATATTTCTTTCATGTCCCTTCATGTTATTTTTGGCACTACCTTTCTTTATTTTTTATTTCTTCTAACATTTGTATAGCATAAATATTATTTGGCTCAAGCTTTAAAATACATTTGCATTCACGCATAGCTTCTTTAAATAATCCTTTCTCAAAATAAACTGTAGCTAAGTTCATATGAGACTTGACATTAGTTGGACTTATCTCGATAGCTTTTTTAAACTCATTTATCGCATCCTGATACCTATTCTCTTTAAAATATAAATATCCAATAATATTTTTTAACTCTATATTATTGAAATCTATCTTATCTGCTTTTTTATACAAATCAACTGCTTTTGAAATGAGTCCTTTTTTCTCATAATGATCGCCCCATTTCATATAGGCTTCTACAAGATGAGTTTTTACATTCCCTATATATTCTTTATATTCATTTAAAGAACCGTTATAGAAATTACCATATGGAATAAAGTAAGGAATTTCTCTATCATTTATTTTTATCTCTAATGCGCTTTTATATTTATTTATACTTTCTTCATACATTCCTAAATTTTTATAGATAAATCCTTGAATATTATATGAGGCAAGATAAGTTACAATTGTTCCTAATGTTCGCCTTGCATTTTTAAAGATCATATCATTCTTTTTTACCCCTCTTATTATAAAGAAGTTTCTTGGAGATGTTTTCAATTCTTCATATATTTTTTCTTTTTTTGTTTCTTTAGTCATAATTTTACAAAAAACTCCTTTTGGAATTAAAATATAATCGTGAACCAATTTCTCATCATACATTAAAAATACTGACCTGGAGATACACTTATTAGACATAATCTCCTTAATTTTAATCCTTTTAACGCTTTCTATTATATTGTTTGAGTCTACTTCATGACTTTGAATAGGGGTAGTTAAATCTATATCAGGATATTGCTCTTTAACTATTTTACTATACCATATTCCCTTATGAATTCCAAACCAATCCTGTGGTAAAAAAATAGTAGAAATTAAAGCTACATCGTCTCTTTGATTCTCACAATATTTAAGATAGGAAACTGGATATTTTGAAATATCAATTTTTAGAAAGATTACTGCATTCTTATCAATAGGACATAAAATATTCCTTCCATAGTCATAAGCAAAATAATAATTAGCCCTATCATTATATTGATAATGGATAAGAAATGAGATAATAGGGAAAATAAGAAATAAAAAAATAGAGAATATTATCCCCTTTTTATATCTTTGTAAAATTCTATTTATTATAAATGTAATACATATACTGAGTAAAATACTAAAAATAATATAAGATAGAATATAATAATCTTCTATGTTTAGAATGGAATATTTGGTAGCAAAAGATATATTTACTATCACCATTAAAAGGAAAAATAAAGAAATAGTCCTCTTTTTAAATAATAAAATAAAGAATCCAACTAAACTAATCCACCAAAAATATTGAGTAAATTGGTCTATTAGAAAGTGAGGGATATGACTTAAGTTTTTATAAATTTCACTTATTTCTGATGTAAAATAACTTTTGTATGACTGTCCTGTAATATGCCCCATAAATCTTTTGAAGGTTTCTGGGTCTCCCCAGTTATAAACAGGATGAGCACTTGCTCGAATAGGTAGATATAAATATAAGAATAATGGCAGAATGAATAAGCAAAGCAATTTTAAGAGTAGAGGGTAGAGAGTAGAGAGTAGAGAGTAGAATGATTGTTTTTGTTGTCTCCATTTCTTCCAGTACACTGCTATGATGAAGAATATACTTGCTGGGACTAAATATATTGTTTGCATGTGATGGGTGAAGGATAAGCCGAGGGTGAATGCGAAGAGGTATAAGAGTTTATTGGGTAATTTGGTAATTGGGTAACTGGGTAACTGGACAATTTGTTCTTTTGTTCCTCGGTTCTTCAGTTCTTTAGTCCCTCGATTTGCTTGTGCCATTGCTTCTTGCCACTTTAGTAAGATGAAGATTAGTAGGGTGGCAAACAAGGCATTCAGCATGTATTTCTCTGCAATTACTGCCTGCTCCCAGAAGGTAGTGGCAAAGGCAAGCATTAGTGCTCCAACTATCGCAGGGATGAGCTTAGAAATAGAAACGGAGAAAGGGAGAATCGGGGAATCGGGGAAATCCTTTTTTACTGTCCACTGTCTACTGTTCACTGTCAACTTTAAAATGATAAAGTACACCATCATACACGCCAAGGATGCACATAAGGCAGAAGCAAGATTCATTCGATAGGCAATGTTGCCAAACGGCAGAATAGTCATCCATAATTTTCCCAGCAAACAATACAATGGATAACCAGTTGGATGTGGAATACCCAAGACAAAAGCTGCAGTTACCATATCTCCAGAGTCATGAAACCCAATCGTAGGTGTAAGTGTATGTAAATATACCGCCCAGCAGATAAAGAATACTACTATCCCTCCGGCATAATCTATCGAAGTAAATGCCCTTAGAGTAATTAGCTCATCCTTTGGTATCAAAAACCTTGGAATTCTAAATTGAACCTTCCACTTACTCCTTTTCTGCCCTCTGTCATCTATCTTCTGTTTTCTATCCTTCTTTCCCATCTCTCCACCTTACAAATTATTATATCCTATCTTTCTTTTAATTGTCAACACAAAAAAACAATATTAAATTGTCAAAGAACGAGAGCGTTGCGTAGGACTTAAGGCTATATCTATAGTCCCAGGCATTGCTTTTCCGCTACCTGGTTGTTGCAAAAATAGATACATTACCAGAAAACACAAAAGCCCTCTCTTGGCACTCCCTACAGAAGAAAACCCACATCTTTTCTTGTAGAATTGGTTGAAATTTCTAAAAAACC
>JBFMDD010000275.1:0-10915 GCA_040754115.1 bacterium | reverse complement strand
AGTTCCCTAAACAAAAATATTAAACACTAACCTCAAAAAAAGATTTTTGGGGAAAGGGGAAATAGTGCCCTCTCTATACCTTCCTCTTCATCTGCCATCCTCTTAGAAAAACTTGGGGAATTTCTGTAAGTAAGCGTCTGTGATTCAAACACTGGACATCAGACACAACACTATAGACTCTATTTATGCAGGAAATTAGCGACATTTGGGAAACCATCCTCAAAACTTCACTCCCTGAATTTTTTCCTAAGCCTTACCTACAGAAGTATAGGCAGATCCCCCAAACCTTCATTCTTCTGCAATTTCTGCCCGCTTTAGTGTGAGGTCTAATATCTAGTGTCATGTTGAAGAAATTCTGCACTATTTTCAAGGATTATCACCTCTAATCAGATATAGGTGGTGGGTGATGGATGATAGGTGATGGGTAATGGGTAATAAGTAATATCCCTACTACCTACTACCTACTACCTACTACCTACTACCTACTACCTACTACCTACTACCCACTACCCATAACCCATCACCTAAAACCTGTCTCGAGCTCTATAACACGATACTGGTGCAAAACTTAGTCAACACAACACTAGTCTACTGTCTGAATTACAGTTTACAAAAGTTTTTCCTTGACAAACTAAATTTTAGATGTTATACTTAAAACAGAAGCAAAGGGTTTTCTAACTTTATTACCTCTACTCCCCAATAGAATCTATTCATAATCGTTACCAGGATATTATTGAGGCAGCTAAAATAAAAAGTAAATTTCCTATTTTCTCTGAAAATACTTACACTTCTTTTCTTTGTCATTGCGAGCGACCCTCAATCAAGTTCAGGGGAAGCAATCTTGCTGGATTGCTTCGTCGCTTTGCTCCTTGCGTAACCGTTCAGGGTTCCTGGTTCAAGGTTCAGGGTTAGGGGTGTGCTCCTGAGTTGATTTGCTTAGCTGTTTGTCAGGATTTAATATTTTTAAAGCATTTAATCTTTATCGCTTAGTAACCTTGAACCCTGAACCTGGAACCTTGAACCTGATAAACTGCAAAATTCTTAGCTATAGCTACCTGAACAGTTACATTCTTCTTTGTGCCCCAAAGGGGCATGTATGTTTCTTCTGAAGATACACATGCTTTTCCATTTTATGAAAGAAGATGAGAAAATTGAGTTAGAAACAGAATTTTTCTACATTCCTCTTCATCTTCTCATCCTTCTAATTTCTCAACTTCTTTCTCCTGAAAATGAACCGTCCTGTTGAATTTGATCCCCACTCTCCATCAAACTATTAGCAATGAACATTTACAGGATGGGGATAAGGTAATGTTGGATTTAAAAGAGTGTGTAGGATTATTAAAAAGGCGTTGGTGAGGAAAATATCTTAATAAAAAAATGTATGGGTGATTATCTAACAAGTTACCATAACTGGTAATTGGTAATTGGTAATTGGTAATTGGTAATTGGTAATTGGTAACCATTTAACCAGTTACCATAATTGGAGGTGAAAAATAATATGAGTCAGGCAAAAGCAAGAGTAGTAAAGTATAAGTTAAGGAAGCATAATAATGCTGATACCCTGTCTATAGCTGATATTGAAGGGTCAGCATGGCAGGTGGTGGTACGGACTGAAGATTTTGCACCAGAAGGTACGGCAATTTACATCCCGGTAGATACAATTGTGCCAGAGACTGAGGAATTTGAATTCTTGCGGGATAAAAAGTTTCGGATTAAAGCTATAAGACTTCGAGGTGAGTATTCTTATGGACTTTTAATGCCGAATAAAGATAATTTCCCTGTGGGAAAGGATGTAACAGATATAATTGGGATTAAAAAATATGAGCCGCCGATACCAATAGATATGTCAGGAAAAGTAGTTCCTTATAAAGAGGTGGATTGGATTTGTAAATATACAGATGTAGAACGGTATGAGAACTTCCCAAATGTATTAAAAAATGGAGAGGAAGTGGTAGTTACTGAAAAAATTCATGGCTCGAATTTAAGGGTCTCCAAAAAAGATACTGCCCTCTTTGTCGGCGGACATAAGTGGATGTGGCAAGAAGATGAAAAAAATCTATATTGGCGGGCGATCAGACAAAATGGCTTTGATAAGATTTTTTTGGAGAGATTACCAGACAAAGTTATACTCTTTGGAGAGGTCTATGGTAAAAAGGTGCAGAACCTGCAGTATGGCTTAAATACTCAAAAAATAGCCTTTTATGATGCCTTCGTAGATGAAAGGTATCTTGATTGGGATGAGTTTATGGAATTAATGAAAGAAATAGGGATAGCGGATAATATTGTTCCTTTAGTTTATAGAGGAGGTTTTGATTTAGATGAGATTAAAAAATTAGCCCAAGGCAATACATTGCTTGCAGGAAACCATCTAAAGGAAGGAGTAATTGTTAAACCAACAAAAGAAAGAGTTGATGGTGAATTAGGCAGAGTGATATTGAAATTTATCAATCCTATGTACGAAACAGGGCAAGGTAGAACGGATTTTCATTGATAATGATTTTGATGTGGTTATTTGGGGATGGGGTAATATATGTAAGAAAGAGAGTATTGTAGGATGGAGCGAAAAAAAAGGTGCTAAATAGCATAAACTACTTAGCACCCGGAAAATTAATAGGTATAGAAACTGGGAGGGGAAAACTATACACTATCAACTTTCCCATTTATTATATCGGCAAAATATTTAAAAACTTTAACTTTTTTTTTAGATTTTGAGTCTTTCTCCTAAGAAATACATCAATATCTCTTATAATTACAGCACTTATCGAAAAAGCATTTCTGCGAAGATAAGAATTCCTCTTCCCTTTGAATCATCTTCTCCCCTTATTTTTAATTATATCATATAATTTATCAATAGTCAACAACAATTTTAAAAACTTTTAAACTTCGATATTCCCATGACAAATATCTTATAAAATGATATCTTTTAGAAAAATTACTTTAAGTGGTGTAAAAATGACAATAAATGAAGAAGATAAAATTATACGGGATAGTCAAAAAGAGCGGATTCTTAACTGGATATATGAGAGGCTTTTTAAGGCTTTTGGGCCTCGTAACTGGTGGCCTGGAGATACGCCATTTGAAATAATCATCGGTGCTATTCTAACCCAGAATACTGCCTGGGCAAATGTAGAAAAGGCAATTAATAACTTAAAAAACCATAATCTATTAGAACCTGAAAAACTAAACGAGATACCTCAAGATAAACTGGCAGAATTAATTAGACCGGCTGGATATTATCAACTTAAGGCTAATAGACTAAAAGAGTTTATTGAATTCCTATTTTCAAACTATGCTGGGGATTTAGATAAGATGTTTAATCGTGATATGTGGGAATTACGAGCAGAGCTATTAGGGGTCAAAGGTATCGGATTAGAAACAGCCGATTCTATATTGTTGTATGCAGGTTCTAAACCTATCTTTGTTGTTGATGCCTACACCAGGAGAATTTTAACCCGGCATAACCTTATTGATGAAAAGGCCTCTTATACTCAAATCCAGGATTTATTTATGAACAATCTACCTCAAGATGTTCAACTTTATAACGAATTTCATGCCTTGATTGTTCAATTGGGGAAAGAAATATGTAAATCAAAACCTGCTTGTGATTCCTGTCCTCTCAAAGAATTAAAGGAAATAATCAAATATGTTTGTGATTCATGTGGCAAAAAGTTAGTACTAACTGATGCCCGCTACATCCTCAAGATAGAGCTTTATGCTGCTCCAGAGGTAGTGATTTCAGAAGAGGAGGCGAAAAAAGACCATTGCGCAGAAATAAAAAGACTCATTGACCAAATAAAGGATATGGATGCAAAGAAATTGGAAGAAGAAGTCTATGTCAAATACCGCCTGCATCTATGTAAAAAATGTAGAGATACCTTTAACCAACGAGTTGCTTGTAAGGAATTCATTTAGTTGTAAGCGTTCAGGTGTTTCGCCTTATTCGTGCAATTCGTGGTATATTTATCAATAATAGACTTATCATAAAACAGACATAAGCAAATACATCTCCATATCTTGTATAAAATGTATTTTTATACATAGGTGAAATTTTGGAAACGATTACTCCTTCTTTACCTATATCCAGAATTTCTTTGATATCACCATAAGGAGTAATGATAGCAGAAACACCTGTATTCCCTGCCCTTAAAAAATAAGTTTTATTCTCAACAGCACGAAATACTGCTATGCTAAAATGTTGATAATAAGAAGCAGCAGTTTTAGACCAAGCATCATTGGTAATATTAATTATAAATCCTGCACCATTTTTTACAAATCTCCTAGTTAAATTACCAAATATTCCCTCAAAACAGATAAGTACATTAAATCTTGCTGGCTTTTGAAAAACAATTAATTTATTACCACTTGAATAATATCCTGCTTGAGGAATCAATTTCCTTACAATTGGGAAAATATTTTCTAAAGGAAGCATCTCACCATAGGGGACAAGATGTATCTTATCATACCTATTAATTATCTCTCCTGTGTCTGAAAATAAAAAGGCACTATTATAATATTTAGTATTTGCCTTTTCAAATTCAATATGAGGAGCTCCAACAAGTAAATTAGTACGCATATCTTTTGCTAAAGAGGATAATTTATCTCTCAAAGAGGCAAACAATTTAGGTGAATCAAGTATAGCTGTTTCAGTCCATATCGTTAAAGAGGGTTGTTCTACAACAGCCTGTTTTGTTAGACGAATTAGCATTTGCAATATTTGTTCTTGATTAATACCCCAATTCCAACTTTGTTCTATGCCAATATTACTTTGAATAATAGCTACTTTTAAATCAGGTGCTGGCAACTCCTTTTTCATCACAATAAATCCATAAACATAGCAAACAATAACTATCAAAAGACAAAAATATAATGCAAAAGGAATACGCAAATAACGAGGAATAGAAGTCTGTAAAGGATATTCTTTACTAGATTTTAACCTTTGAAGTTTTATCTCTCTAATTTGTCCAAACTGAAATAATACTCCAGCAATGGTAGAATTGATGAAAAGAATTAAAAAAGAAATACCAAAGACACCTGTAATATCTACTATTTGAATGAGTAGGAGATTTTGATACTGTGAGTAGCCTAATATCCCCCATGGGAATCCACCAAGTGGGAAAACAGACCGAATAAACTCAATACCTATCCAGATAAAAGGAGGAAATAGGACTTTAAAAAATTTTATTTTAGTATCAAGAAATTTAACTATTAGCCCAAAAATTCCAATGTAACCACCCAAAGTTAAAGCAATTAGAATCCAGCCAATTACTAACATCCAACTGGGTACTTGATAAATTTTTATCCCAGCTATCCAAAAGAGCAAGCCACCAAAGAAAATAACACCACTAAGAAAACTAAAAATAAAACTCTTACACATCCCTTCCTCTAACTTTAAAACGATTAACAAAGGCACTAAACCAATGAATGCTAATCCTGACAGATTAAATGGAGGAAAGGCAAAAATTAAAAGTATACCCGAAAATATAGATAAGAAAACTTTTATTACAATAAATAGAGTTTTAGACATTGAATTATAAAAAATCCTTCTTTATTAGTCTCACACCATAGTAGTATACCAAATTTTAGACTTGTTTGCAAACAAAAAAAAAAACACACAATTTTTTCTTGACATTTTCAATTACTTATGTTATTATTTATAAAAATAAATTTTTTGAGGTGGACTAAAGAGTTAAAAATCTATGCCTATATACGAATACCAATGTATAAATTGTGGAACTGAATTTGAGGTTTTAATTAGAACCTATAACAATGTAATTAGATGTACTAAATGTGGGTCTTCTAATGTTAAGAAGTTAATTTCGTTATGTGGGATAAAGACTTCTTTAGTTACTTCAAGTTCAAGTTGTAGCAGTTGTACTTCAACAAGTTGCAGTAGTTGTACAATAAAATAGGGGGGAATTATGGTAGAGATTTTACAGATTATATTCTCTTCAGTAGGTTGTATTGCAATAGTGGTATTTCTTGTCCTGTTTTTTATAGAGGCGAAGCGACACCATAGGGAATCTAAAGAATATAGAGTTTTAAGGGATAAGGATGCACAAACTATTATAGAGTTAACAAAGGAAAAAGAAGGGTTAAAAGAAGAAATAACAACTAAATTATCTTCTCTGACGAGTAAGGAAGAAGAAAAACAGAATCTATTAATTGACATATTGCGTAGATTAGAGGAGAAAGAAAAAGGGCGTGAAGAGGATTTGATGAATTGGTTAGAATTTAAAGCCAAGAAGTGGCAAGACCAAATTGATGATAGAGTTAGTGAACGAATTAATCGATTCCAAAATGAAATCTCTACTATAAACAAAAAAATAGCTAATATAGAGTGGAAATTAGAAGCAAAGGATGAAGAAAAGCCTACCAAAGTCCAAAAGGAGTAATACAATCTTAAAAAACATCTTTTGTCGATTGTTGGTCATAATATTTCTTGTAGTAATTATATCTTTATCAACTCCAAAAGCTACTTTATCAGCTTTGGATGCAGAAGAACATTTTGTCACTGGAAATGAATATTTAGCTAACCACCAATATTCAGAAGCCATTATTGAATATAAAGAAGCCTTAAAACTTAACCCTTACTACAAAGAAGCCTACCTTAATCTTGGTAAAGCATATCAATCAAAACAACTATTTAAAGATGCTATTAGTCAATATAAAAAAGCTATTAAATTGGACAGAAAATATGTTGATGCCTACATTAATTTAGGAATATGCTATGAAAAACAAAACCTGCTAACTAAGGCAAAAACAAATCTTGAGAAGGCAATTGAGTTAAATCCGGTCAATGCAGAGGGACATTTTTACTTAGCTAATATTTTATATAAGGGCAAGAAGATAAAAGAAAGTATCGAAGAGTATATTCAAACTACAAAGATTGATTCTAAACATTTTCAAGCATACATTAAATTAGGCGAGATATATTTTAAAGACTTGATAGATGATGAAAAGGCTATTTACTATTTTAATCTGGCAAAAAAAACTAAGCCAAAAGATGAGACTGCTTATATTAAATTAGGTAAGTTGTATTCCCAGAAAGGGCTTTTTGATAAAGCAATTTTGGAATATAAAAAGGCAGTTAATTTAAACCCAGAAAATCCTACTACCTTAACTCAATTTGGCTTGTTGTATTTAACCACTGCGGAATACCAAAATGCCCTCCCTTTATATGAAAAGTTAGTCAAGATTACACCTGACAATCCATTAGCTCATTACACATTGGGCATTACTTATGAAAACTTAGGTATGTTTCAAGAGGCTTTAAATGAATTTGAAACGACTTTAGATACTGAAGATGAAATAGCATTATTTAGACAAGAACGAATTATTTTAGAACTCAATCGGGCAAAAGTATCATCAATCTGGCGTAAGAAAAGTAGTCAAAAACACCTGATTAGTGCTGAAAATTACCTTAAAGAAGGATTTCTTACTTTAGCTACTTATGAATTTAAAAGGTCTGTTTTGCTCGACCCACAAAATCCAAACATAAGACTTTCACTTGCTAAATTTTATGAACTCCTTGAAAGAAAACAATTAGCTATTGAAGAATTAATAAAGGTGGTAGAATTAGATTCAAATAACTTAGAGGCAAAAGATAGACTTGAAAAACTCTACTTTGAACAAGAAAGGTCATTGTCTCATAAGGAAAAAATAGATACTACACAAATTCCTGCATCAGAAATAAGTGTAGTTGTATGTGCCTATACCACAAATTCTATTCATTATGGAATAGAAG
The DNA here is from genome assembly GCA_040754115.1 of bacterium. Lineage (GTDB taxonomy): Bacteria > UBA9089 > CG2-30-40-21 > CG2-30-40-21 > SBAY01 > JBFMDD01. Next base: position 3,171 of record JBFMDD010000275.1, on the reverse strand, counting down.
AAGTTGCTTTGCGAATGTTACTTCCTCTATTAAAACAGTTTCCACATATAACTTTAATCGATGAGATACTTATTCTGAACGATGAAAAGGATGTAATAGATATTGGACAGGACTTGAAGGCTAAATTTGCTCTTTGGGTAAAGGTAAATGAAGATGAAGAGATGATTGAGATTACTGCCGAATTGATTGATCTTAAAACCATTAAAAAGATATTAAAGACATATTTACCTATTAAAGGTAAGCATAGACTAATCAAGGCATTATCCTTTTTAGCTGAAAAGGTTATAAATACTGTTCCAATACAAGGGGTAATAATGAAAATAGCTGATGACAAAGTAGTTATCAACCTTGGCAATTTACACGGTATAAAACCTAACCAAATCCTTGAAGTATGGAAAAGAGAGGATGATTTAGCCCCATTTACTCAAAAAGTAAAAAAGCCTGAGTTAATAGGGAAGATTAAGATATTAGAAGTTGAACCTACAATTTCAAAGGCAACGATAATAACTCCAATGACTTTAAGATTTATTGGTATAAATGATGTAGTGAAATTACCGTAACGAATAAATTGGAGGTGCAGTTTAAATTAATGAGAAAGCACTCCTGGTAGGTGTGAAAATATCAGGAATAAAAGAGGAAGAATTTAATTATTCTTTAGAAGAATTGGATTCCTTAGCTAAAAGTGCGGGAGCAGTTGTTTGTAGTGTCATCACTCAAAATAAGGACTTTCCAGATGTAACTACTTATATTGGAAAAGGAAAGATTGATGAATTAAAACAAATAGCTGTTAAAAACCAAGCAGGATTAATCATCTTTGATAATGACTTAACTGGAAGCCAGACAAGAAACATAGAAGAAGCAATCGGTGTGAGAATTATTGATAGAACCGAATTAATCTTAGACATATTCGCACAACGGGCACACACTGCAGAAGCAAAACTTCAAGTAGAATTAGCTCAATTGACTTATCTCTTCCCCAGACTAAGAGGACTGGGACTTTTGATGTCAAGATTAGGAGGTGGAATTGGTACTCGAGGACCTGGGGAGACAGAGTTAGAATATGACCGCCGCAGAATTAAAAGGAGAATTAATCGTCTTAAAAAGGATATACTCAAGGTAGCTAAGGTAAGGGCAGAACAACGAAAAGGACGTAAAAAGTTCCCAGTTGCCGCTATTGTAGGATATACCAATGCAGGAAAGTCAACCTTGCTAAAAACATTAACCAAAACAGAAACACCAGTTGAAGATAGATTATTTACTACCCTGGATACCAAAATTTCTAAAATTATCCTAAATGAAAAGCAAGAATTACTTCTCATAGATACAGTAGGGTTTATACAAAAGTTACCTCATCATTTAATCTCTTCATTTAAAGCTACATTGGAAGAAGTGCAAGAGGCAGACATTCTCTTGCATGTAGTTGATGCCAGTAGTCCTTTCTTAGATCACCAGATGGTGGCGGTGCAGGCGGTATTAAAACAATTAGATGTAACCTCTACACCGATGGTGACGGCTTTTAACAAAATTGATAAAATAGACAATTTAAATCAAATATCAAGAATATTAAAAGAAACTCCTTATAGTGTAGCCATCTCGGCACTTTCAGGAGAAAATATAGACCAGCTTATTCAACTCCTCTCTCGTCTGCCATTGATGCAGACATGAAAATACATAGTGACATGGTGAGTAAATTATGCACGATTTTCGGTGGTGTCTGAAAGCTTGCGGTTAAAAAATGGATATGAAATTAGAAATTAGAAATTGGGGAAAGAAGTAAAGACTTAATTTCTAATTTCCAAAAGAAATCACACGGAAAACGATGAAAATAAACCGTCCCTAAATAGCTCAGTTAATGACAGTGTCCAGTATAATCTTTATCGATTAGTAACCTTGAACCCTGAACGGTTACGATTTAGCCATATAAGAGAACAAGTAGTGTTACATGCCCTCACCAGCTACCACTGTCCATATTGTCCGAATTAGTATTTTAAAGTCCAGCCACAAGGAAAAGTTATCAATATATTCCAAGTCCATACGCATCCATTCTTTGAAGCCAACCTTATTACGACCGCTTACTTGCCAAATACATGTCATTCCAGGTTTCATGTTAAATTTACGATATTGGCAGGGTTCGTATCTCTCCACCTCTTCAGGTAGAGGTGGACGGGGACCAACAATACTCATTTCCCCCTTGAGAACATTGAAAAATTGTGGCAACTCATCAAGACTGTATTTTCTTAAGAAACGACCAAATTTGGTAATCCGTGGGTCACTCCTGATTTTAAATACAGGACCATCCATTTCATTCAGATGTTCCAGAGAGCTCTTCTTTTCTTCTGCATCGATAACCATAGTACGAAATTTATAGAAGTAAAATTGGCGGAGATTAAGTCCAACACGGGTTTGCCAAAAAATAACTGGTTCTCCCTTACCAGAGGTTAATTTGATTATAAGCATTATTGGCAGCATCAAAATAGGACCCAGTATCAACAAAGCCAACAATGCACCTACCCTATCAAAGATACTCTTGACAAAAAGTGCAAAATTCTTCTCTTTAGAAATAGAGGAAAAAGTATCCTCCTCATGTCTATCTAGTGTATGAACTGCATACCCTCTTAGAGGCATAACATAACCTTCCTTAAAGAATATACTGGACACTGCCATTAACTGAGCTATTTAGGGACGGTTTATTTTCATCGTTTTTCATATCCATTTTTTAACTGCAAGCTTTCACGCTAAAGTGAGCCGTTTCTAAAATCGCAATTTGTAACGGTGTTGAGTATATTTTACCTCAACATAATTTATTCTTTTTATTTCGGATGCTCTCTTAATCCTTTACCTTTTTTAAGTATAATATAGAATTTATTTTATGTCAAGGAAAAACTTCAGAGAACAGCTCTGAAGAATAAAATTTTTTTATTCAGCCAAAAGTGTTTGGTAGAGGGGAAAAATCAGGAGGAAATAAGGGGAAAAAATAGAAAAAAAGGGGAGGTAACCACAAAAATGAGTAGACAAATTCCTCAAATTTATGGTAAAATAGAATGGGGGGGTAAATATGGAACACCCGATTATTTCATGAGGTATCAAAGTACCAATCAAACCGTATTTGAAAGGGAACAGAAAGTAGGTCTTGTAAGTGGGTAAGAGTGGTGGCTTTGGTTCTGAAGTCTT
>JBFMDD010000274.1:0-2200 GCA_040754115.1 bacterium | reverse complement strand
CCTGTGGTGTGGTCAAGCCTTTGATTAGAGTTCTTTCTTCTTAAGTTATTGATATTTAATGGATTGATTCAAATGGGCAATTAAGAAGAAGTTGGTAGGAGGGTGATGGATTTTATTGGTAGCTGTCCCTATTTTCCCTATTTTATTTTTTTAAATTAATGAAATTGTTGACTTTGTTTAAGTTTTGATGCCTTTTTAAAAAACTGCTCTGCCTTTTTGCGATTCCCAATCTCTTCATAAACTTCACCAATGTAATAATAAACTAAACCATTTTTAGGGTCTAGTTTCATTAGTTCTTTGTATGATTCTAAAGCCTTTTCATAATCGTTATCTGCTTTATAAGCTCTGGCTAAGGTTTCTAATGTTAAGAAATCCTTTAGTCCACCTTTTACTTGGACTCTTGGTTCCTCTAAAATTTTAATAGCACTTTTAATATCCTCTTCGGTTCTAAATGGATTAGAAATCAAACACTGAGCTATATCGCATGCAATACTATATGTGGGGGACACCTTGTAAGCCTCTTTATAAACCTTTAAAGCTTCACTCCACATGCCTACTTGATCATAGCTTCTCCCTATAGTCCTTAAGAGTTGAAAATTCTTAGGATCTTTTCTTAATTTTTCTTTGGTTTGTTTTATAGTTGAAAAGCTATCATCAATTATCTTTAAGGATACCTTGGCAGATAAATTATCAGGTTTAATGTAGAGGACTTTCTTTAATCTAGTTAATGCCTTCTCTGGTTGGCCAGTTGTAAGAGAAACCCCTGCTAAATTCAAATACGCATTTATATGTGTATCATCAATTTCAATAGCCTTATTAAAATTGACTTCTGCAAGGTCAAATTTACCCTTCCATCTGTAAATCTCCCCCATTATTACATAAATATTGGCGTTCTTTGGTTCTAAAGCCAATGCTTTTTTACACTCGCTGATAGCTTCATCCCATTGATGTTTCATCTCATAACACAAAGCTAATCCTAAGTATGCATCTATCATTTTAGGAGTCAACTTTAGTGCTAATTCGAATGACTTCATAGCCTTATCAATGATCTTCTCCTTCTGTGTTAGTGTTTGAATACTTGGTTTGCTTGTATCAAGAGATTCAAAATAAGCATTACCTAATTTTAAATAATCTTCCCCATTGAGAATTTGAGGGTTCATTTTAATGACTTTTTCATAATATTTGATTGCCATTTGGTTAGTTTCTCTATATTTCTTCTCATAAATAACCATCGCTTCTATATATTTGGGGTCTGATTCTATTCCAGTTAATGCAGAATTTTTATACCATTCCTCTTGATATTTCTTAGCTTCCTCAAGGTATTTCTTTGCTTGTTTTAAATAATTATCAGCTATAAAGTGTGGTTTTTGACATCCTATAACTATTATTCCAAGAAATAGGCAATATAAAATTCTTCGCATTTCTATCACCTACTTAAGTAAAAATTCTACTTTTATATTATCTCGAAGTAACTTTTGTAAGTAACTACTCTTTTGGAGGCTTGCAAGTACATTCTCCACTTCCATCGTACACTCCAATGGTTGTAGCAGTAGTAGGATGGAAAATACTTGGTATAGGTTCTTTAATTTCATAATTTATAGTACGAGTCCTAAATTTTGTCTTTTGATAAATTCGTGGCGGACAATCTTCTGTACATCTAAACTTAGCACTTTCTACAATCTCTTTCTCATATTTAGATACTTGTATATACCCTGCCAATTCCCATCTACATCCGCACCATACCTTTGCAGGAAGAAGACTCCACATTGCGGTTCTTCTCCATTCTTTCTCTTCATGAGTGGAGATTAATCGTCCCCTATTATCTGGAGTTTCAATTGTTGGATATCGAATCCATTCGGATATTTGAGTACATTCCTCTGGACTTAAACCCCGAGGGTCAATATAAGTTAATGGATTATTCCTAACGTATACATAAAGATTTAGTCCTTGTCGATGTCCAACTGGATCTGGAGTTATAAATCTGCCTAAGTTTGGTTCGTAGTATCTATGAAACATATAATAAAGACCAGCAGCAGGATCATCCTGAACTCCATACTTGCCAACAAACTTATAATCATTCTTCTTCCACCCCACTCCATCTTCTTCTTTAGTAACAGCACCAAAAGCATCGTATTCATAACTCATTGTGACTGAACCATACTCGTTGGTGAGATTAACTGTTGAACCCAGGCCATCATAA
>JBFMDD010000273.1:0-10385 GCA_040754115.1 bacterium | reverse complement strand
CATTGTTTTTTACTACCAATTTCAATCAATTTCTATAAATTTCCATTATATTTCTATCAGTTTCTATCTTTCTTGTAGTGTGAGATGAAAGTTTCATTTTCATTAGCGAACTTAACCGCACAGGTGGCAATTTTTCACACTAAAGTGAATAATCAAGATGGATATTAGCTGAAATCAGACACCATCGGAAATTTCACTTTCACACTTCCTCAAATGCTCACTTTCCCAAGATTTACATATCTCCCATATTTCCTTATTCTCCTTACACTTCTGATGTATAACCTGAACGGTTACTCTCTTTCTTACACCTAAAAAAACTCAAAAGTTCAATATGATGATAAGATAAAGTAAAGGGTATTGATGATGAAAAAGAGCATTTTACTTCATATATGCTGTGGGGTATGTGGTAGTGGGGTTATAGAAAGGTTAAGAGATGAAGGATTTAATGTAATGGGATTTTTTTATAACCCTAACATCTACCCAGAAGAGGAATACAAAAGGCGGCTTGAGGTCACAAGACAGGTTTCTAAAATACTTGATTTTAAGTTGATAGAAGGTGAGTATGAGAAAGATAAGTGGTTTAAGTTGACTGAAAACCTAAAGAATGAACCTGAGGGTGGAAAAAGGTGTTCGGTCTGCTTCAGGATGAGATTAGAGAAGACTTGTAAAAAATCTTTAGAATTAAATATCCCTTACTTTACTACAACCCTAAGTATTAGTCCACATAAAAATGTATTAATTATAAATAAAATAGGAAGTGATTTGGGCAAGGAAAACTTCATGGAGCGTGATTTTAAAAAAAGAGATGGGACTAAATTGGCAATGGAGTTTTCTAAAAAATACAATCTTTATCGGCAGAATTATTGTGGTTGTGTGTATAGTATGTATGGGTAACGATGTATCTGTGCTGTCCTTGAATTTTAATCTTTTTTGTTGCATTTAGTTTAATTGTTTGGTATAATCAGTAAAGAGTGAATAGTAAAGAGGTTAATACTGACTACTGTTTACTAATGACTAACAATAAAAGGGGGAGTATTAAAAATGACAAAGATTAAAGTATGTGGAATAACAAATAAGGCAGATGCATGGATGTGTATAGATGCAGGAGTAGATGTATTAGGATTTGTTTTTGTGGATAAATCACCCAGAAAGGTTGAGCCACAAGAGGCGCAAAGGATTATAAAGGATTTGACACCTTTTATTTTCACTGTTGGTGTATTTGTAAACAAACCAAAAGATGAAGTAGCTGAAATTGCCAATCTATGTAAATTAGATATATTACAATTTCATGGAGAGGAATCACCTGAGTATTGTGCCTCATTTAATCGTAAGGTAATCAAGGCATTTAGAGTTAGCAGGAGTGATGACATTAAAGCCATGCCTGAATATGAAGTTTCTGGGTATCTACTGGATAGTTATGAAGAGGAGCGCGCTGGAGGTACAGGTAGGACATTTGAATGGAGCATCGCACAAGAGGCAGCTAAATATGGTCATATTATATTAGCTGGTGGGCTTACCCCTGAAAATGTCAATCGGGCTGTATCCATAGTTCAACCTTATGCAGTAGATGTTAGTAGTGGCGTAGAGGAAAAAGATAACCCGCGCAAGAAGCATAAAGTTAAATTAACCGAATTTATTAGACAGGTACAGAATGCAGATAGCGATATTATTATTGCAGATAAGGCAAAAAAACTATTTGAGTGGGAGGAAGAAGAGGCAAAAGGGGGAAAAGGTGGATTTTTGTTTTGGAGGAGATAGTAATTAAGGAAACAAGAAAACAAGTTAAAACCACCCGTTGCGGCGGATACCTCATACATGGAAATGTATGCGGTACCCGAAGGGTAGAGACGAAGTCTCTGTCCACCACAATCACAGATTACAATAACCATCTAATACAAGATTTATTGTTCTAGATAGAGGGAAAATTCCTGTACTATGAATTTATCGCCATGCGGGCGGACTTTGGAGTGTGAGAGCTGGCTCTCGCTTTGGCAAGCCAGAAAGCTGCTTTTGTCGTAAAAGCGGTGGCAAGCCACCGCACTCCAAAGAGGAAATTCCTGTACTATCAAGTTAATAAGTTGACAAGGAACTGGAGATTAATAGTGGAGGAAAAAGAAACTAATAGAGAAGCTATAAAAACAATTTATGAGTATAGTCAGAATTTCTATGAAGAACAACGAAATAGATTTGATAGACTTGATGCTAAATCAACTAATTTAGTTACTTTTGCAGGGATTATTGCAGGATTAGGTTTGTTTTCAACTCAGTTTTTCTTTGGTGAAGATGTAAAAACTCCATGCCAAATTATTTTTTATATTTTATCATTTGGATTATATATGTGTTCAATACTTTGTTTTCTTCTCTCAACCCTCTTTGCTTTAAAAGCATATAGAGTTAGAGAAATCTGTACAATACCAACAGCAACAAAGATTATTGAATGGTATAGATCTGAAAAGATTAGCGACAAATCAGAAGAAAGAATACTAAAACTACTTGCTTATAGAATGTCTCAAGGAGCAGATAATTATTTAGAAAAAAGCGATGGGAAAGTAGAGCAGATAAAAATTTCTGAGAAGTTTCTAAAGCGAGCAATTGTCTTAATGGCAATTTTTATAGGTATATTTACTATAATGAAAATATTCTCTTTTTAGGTAATCTTTGAAAAGGAGGAAGAAAAATGTTTATTTCAAAAAGCCAATCCTTAAAAGAAAAAGATGAACCTCTTGAAAAAGAATGGGGAGTAGAAGGAATCTACCTTAAATATGTAGAGAGTGATTTGATAGATCCAGATTGGATTCCCAAAGGAATAAGTCCAGAGGATATGAAGAGACGAGATATTCTAATACAACAACAAAGAAGCATATTTAAAAAAATAAAAGATATGCTTAATGGAAATAGGAGGAAGAAAAATGGTAGATGATGAGAAGAAACCTATTGAAAAACCAGATGAATGGGATGTACCACAAATTGAACCAAGAATAATAAATGAGGAAACAATAATAGAGAAGGATGAAGTAGATTTTGAGAAGTAAGAAATAGGAGAAAAAATCTATGTTACCAGATAAATATGGGCATTTTAAAATTAAAGATAGATTCTTTGGGGGGAAGTTTGTCCCAGAAACCCTAATGTCTGCATTAGAGGAATTAGAGGCAAATTATCTTAAGGTTAAAAAGGATATGGAATTTCAAACTCAACTTGACTATTACCTTAAGGAATATGCTGGTAGACCAACACCATTATATTTTGCCCAGAGGTTAACTGAAAAACTTAACGGAGCAAAGATTTATTTAAAGCGAGAGGATTTATGCCACACCGGTGCTCATAAGATAAATAATACTTTAGGGCAGGTATTACTGGCTAAATATATGGGTAAGCCACGTATAATTGCAGAAACAGGTGCAGGACAGCATGGCGTAGCAACTGCTACTGCGGCAGCTATGTTTGGACTGCAATGTGAAGTGTATATGGGTACTGAAGATATCGAGCGCCAGGCGTTAAATGTCTTTCGGATGAAACTATTAGGCTCTAAAGTGAATCCAGTAGAATCAGGAAGTAGAACATTGAAAGATGCTATCAATGAAGCTATTCGTGATTGGGTAACAAATGTTAGAACAACTCATTATGTCATTGGTTCAGTAGTCGGGCCACATCCATATCCAATGATGGTTCGTGATTTTCAAGCAATAATTGGAGAGGAAACCAAAGAACAAATCAGAAAATTAGAAAATCGTTTACCAGATTATCTGTTAGCATGTGTTGGTGGTGGAAGTAATTCAATTGGGCTTTTTTATCCTTTTTTTGAAGATAAACAGGTAAAATTTATAGGGGTTGAAGGAGCAGGTAAAGGAATTAATACAGGACTTCATGCTGCATCATTACAGGCAGGTGAACCTGGGGTTTTACATGGTTGCCTCTCTTATGTATTGCAAGATAAAAATGGGCAGATTACTCCAACTCACTCTATATCCGCAGGATTAGATTATCCAGGAGTAGGACCTGAACATAGCTATTACAAAGATACTGGCAGGGCAGAATATGTTGGAGTAACGGATGATGAGGCATTGGAGGCATTCCAACTTTTAGCTGAAACTGAAGGAATAATCCCTGCATTAGAATCCGCTCATGCCATTGCTTATGTTAAAAAATTGGCTCCTAAATTAGATAAAGCTGAAATTATTGTTATCAATCTATCCGGTCGGGGAGATAAGGATGTAGAGACAGTATCAAAAATATTAGAGGAGGGAGACTAAAATGGAGGTTTTAGGATTAATATTGGGATTATTGGGATTGCTTTTTACTTATATTTGGAAGGCTAATGGCAAAACGCAAAAGCAAATGATGAGTGCGTTAGAAAGAATTGAAGAAGGGGTAGAAAGAATTAAAGAAGGGGTAGAAAGGATTGGAGAAGGGCAAAAAGAAATAGCTCAAATGTGTAGAGAAGGGCAAAAAGAAATAGCTCAAATGTGTAGAGAAGGACAAAAAGAAATAGCTCAAATGTATAGAGAAGGGCAAAAAGAGATAGCTCAAATGCTTCTTAATCAGACGAAAATTTTGGCAAGGATAGATTCAAAGATAGCCGATTAATAACTTACTAAGGAGACAAAATTGACCAATAGAATTGACTCAAAGTTTAAAGAACTTAGAGAGAAAAGACAAAAGGCACTAATTCCATATATTACGGCTGGAGACCCAAATCTTGAGCTAACTTATGAATTAGTTTTAGAATTGGAGAGAAGTGGTGCAGATATAGTTGAGCTGGGGGTACCTTTCTCTGACCCATTAGCTGATGGGCCAGTAATTCAGGCGGCATCAGAACGGGGGTTGAAAAGTGGCACTTCCCTTACCAATGTATTGGATTTAGTCAAGGTACTTCGCAAAACTACTCAGATACCTATAGCATTACTTAGCTACTATAATCCTATTTATAAATATGGGATTGCTCAATTTGTAAAAGATGCTGTCTTTGTGGGAGTAGATGGAGTAATTATTCCTGATTTACCTCCCGAAGAGGCAGATGAATTAAAACATGAATCTTCATCAAAAAACTTAGCTACTATATTTTTGTTAGCACCAACAAGTAGTGCTGAGAGAATAAGATTGATTAGTAGAGCATCCACCGGATTTATTTATTATGTCTCTTTAACAGGAATAACAGGCATACGCGAAAGGTTAGAGACTACATTAGGAGAGTCTTTAAGGCAAATCCGACTAATAACTAATAAGCCTATTGGGGTAGGATTTGGCATATCAACCAAAGAACATGTACATAAGGTAACGACAATAGCAGATGCCGCCATTGTAGGTAGTGCTATCGTCAACCTTATCGCTAAACATCAAAAAGATGCGCAACTTGTTAATATAATAGGGGATTTTGTAGCAACTCTATCTTCAGGGAAAAATCAATAAAAATGGTATTTTTTAGCTTTTTATCATTTTTTATAATCCTAACTAATCTTTTCTTATTGGCTTTTACTTTCTTAGAGAAAAGAAGTAGCATGAAAAGGTCATTTTCATTCCTTTTGTCTTCTCTGACATTGTGGATTTTAGGCTTTGCTACCTGCTCTCTTTTTTTGGATGAGGCTAAAGCACTTATCTGGTTAAGATGTTCCTATACAGGGCTTGTTTTCCTGCCAGCTACTTTCTTCCACTTTGTTCTCTCTTTAACCATGGACCATTCTAAAATTCATATAAGAGTGAAGCAAGCTGGATATTTTATCTTCATAGTATTTGCTATTTTGAATCTCTTAGGTGGACTTATTCAAGGGATAACTTTTAAAAATGGCTTTTATTACCCCAATACAGGGGTATTTTATCCTTATTATGGAATAATTTTTATCTTCTTTATCTCTTATGGTAGTTACCTGCTTTATCAAAGATATAAAAAAACTAAAAGCCCAATAGAAAAAGATAGGGTAAAATATCTACTAATAGGTAGTTGTTTTGGAATATTAAGTAGTTTATTTAATACTTGCCTTATTTTTATAGAGAATATATATCTAATGAAATATTTAACAATTGTTATTTTTAACTTGATTACAAATTATGTTTGTGTTAAGTATAAATTAATAGAGGTAAATACATATATAAGAAAAGAGCGTATTTATTATTTAACATTAAGTCTCTTATTAGGATTTGGTGGTTTTGGAATATCTGTTTTACAAAGATTCCTTCCAGATAAATTTTTTCTTCCCATTATTTTATTAGCATTTGTTTTAGGATTAAGTTTTCATTTGTTAACTACACCAATTCAACAGCTTATTGAAAAAGAGTTCTTTAAAGAAACGCTTGATAGAAAAGAGTTTCTACAACGGCTTTCTCAAAATATTACCTCTACATTTGATAAAAATCTACTTCTTCCATCAATACTTGATGTAATTATAAATATTATGGATATTAAGACAGCTTCGATAATAATTTATTCGCCAGAAAAAGACGAATGTGAGGTAAATTTTGCGATGGGGATAGATGATACAAAAAGGCGTAAGGCTATATTCTCAAAAACCAAAGGGCTTATTAAATGGTTTTGCGAGGATAAAAGGATGCTTTTAAAAGATAATTTACGCATAGACCCTAAATTTGAAGATGTCTTTCAGGATATAGAAAATGATTTTGAGAAAGTAGATGCTATATTAGCAATACCTTTTGTAGGTAAAGAAGGTCTAATTGGCGTACTTTGTTTAGGAGAAAAGAAATTTTTACTTCCGTACAATGATGATGATATAGTTTTTATAAATACACTTTGTGATAGTACTACAGTAGCACTGGAGAATACATTTTTGTATGAAAGGAAGATGAAATATTTCTTAAATACCATTATGACTTTGATATTTGTCATTGAGGCAAAAGACAAATATACCAAAGGACATTGCGAAAATGTAGGTCGATATTCTGCCGCGGTAGCACAGGCTCTTGGTCTTTCACCAGAAGAAGTAGAAAACATTAAATTTGGTGGCTATTTACATGATATTGGTAAAATTGGTATTGACGAGCGAATTCTACTTAAACCAGGACGATTAACTCAGGAGGAATTTGAGTATATTAAAGAGCACCCAAATATTGGAGTGAAAATATTAGAGTCGATTAATCTCCCAAAAGATATTATAGATGGCGTTAAGTATCATCATGAACGGATTAGTGGAAGTGGTTATCCGGAAAAATTAACTAAGGATGGAGTTCCTCCTTTGCCTTTAGCGGCTTCCATCATTGCCGTTACTGACTCGTATGAGGCAATGACTTCAGATAGACCTTATCGAAGGGCATTTAGTAAAGAAGAGGCTATGAATGAATTAAGAAGTGGAAGTGGAAAATTATATGACCCTAAAGTAGTTGATGTGTTTCTTAATTTATTAGAAGAAGGGAAGATATAAGTTATGAAGGGTGATAAGATTACATGGATATTTTTTATCATAATATTAGCAGGAATAATAGGAGGACTATTCCATATCCTCCGATTACACCTTCTTACAGAGAAAACAGGTTCAATTTCAGTCATTTCTAATCCTGCTGGAGCAATAGTTTACTTAAATGGGCAAGAAAAAGGTAAAACCCCTTTAACTATAAATAAAATCCCACAAATAGAATATAGTGTTAAATTAGTCAAAGAAGGATTCAAAATATGGGAAGGAAAGGTTAAAATTAAAAAGAAAACAAAAATAAACAAGACTCTTGAATCACTCCCTACTAAAATCAAATATGTAGTTCAAAAACCAGTTACAACTCAAGCTTCTAAACCTGTTAAATTTGGGAAACTTAGTGTCTCAAGTTCTCCACCAGGTGCAAAGGTATATCTTGACGGTATAAGTCAAAGGGAAATCACTCCTATGAATATCTCTATGGTTAAAACAGGGCTACATAGCATAAAATTGGTTAAGAATAATTATCAATCTTTTGAATCAAAATTAGAAATAAAAGAAGGATTAACAACTTACATAAAGGCTAACTTAGAATTAGCTTGTGGAAGTTTATTTGTCAACTCGAATCCTGCAGGCGCCACTGTATATCTAAATGGAGAGGGCAAAGGTGTAACCCCTTTGACTATTTCCAAATTAATACCATGGCAACCTTACCAATTACAACTTACTTTATTTAAATATTATGATTGGAATGCTAACATATTTGTTGACCCGGGGAAGAATGAAAAGATAGAGGTGAATTTAAGACCCAAACTTGAAGGGTTTATCTATGTTACATCTGTTCCCCCTTTAAGTTCTATATATTTAGACAATGAATTAATTGGCAATACCCCACTTCGTAAATTTGAAGTCGAGCCAGGAGATTATACCTTGAAAATAATGCAAGAAGGCTATCTATCCGAAACAAAAAGAATTACTGTTTTGCCAGAGAAAAATGTCTTTGTTAATTTTGAGTTAAAAAAGGGAGAAGAAGAGTGATTTGCACAATTTATACTTTAGAGAGGCATATTTTGTGATTTCCTGTTACTATCAACTCAGGTTATCGGTTATCAGGTTATCGGTAAAGAGCAAGCAGTAGCCTGCTATCTCAAATTACCGATTACTGATTACCTGATTACCGATTACTTTAAATAATCACAATTTATACCCCACTGGAGTATAGTTTTAAAGTGCTATAGATTGGCATAGCAGTGCTTCTGCCATAAATGTAAAAGCACTAGTGTCGTGTTGAGTAAATTCTGCACTATTTTCAAGGAGTATCACCCCTAATCAAATATAGGTGGTGGGTGATGGGTGATAGGTAATGGGTGATGGGTGATGGGTAATGGGTAATATCCCTACTCCCTACTCCCCATAACCCATCACCCATCACCTATTTCGAGTTCTATAACACGATACTGGTGCAAAACTTAGTCAACACGACACTAGTACTCTGTTGGAGAAGTTTTGCAAGAAAATCCTCAACAAGTCATCCAACACAGATAGGTATGGAAGCCCGAACTTGTTCGGGAAGAATATTGTTGCATAATTTATCCAAGATGGTACTAGGCGTATCTCGTTAATATGAGTAAAAAATTAACTATTTTCTCATGGGCTTTGTATGATTTTGCTAATACCATCTTTGCAATGAATATCATCTCATTGCATTTTGCACTATGGGTAACTGTAGATAAGCAGGGAGAGGATATTTTTTATAGTCTGGCATTGTCTATATCAATGATTTTGATTGCTATTAGCATGCCAGTGATAGGTGCAATATCCGATAGATATAAAAGAAGAATGCCTTTTTTAATCTCTGGCACTTTGCTTTGTGTGTGCTTTACTGCGTTAATTGGAGTAGTTGATAAATTAATCTATGGCTTATTATTCTTTGGGATAGCCAATGTTGGTTATCAAATCGGGATGATGTTCTACAATGCCTTATTATCAGAGATAAGTAATAAAGAAAATATAGGTAAAATATCTGGTTTGGGGATAGGGTTGGGATATGTTGGGTCAATTACTGGATTATTAATGGTCAAGCCATTTGTAGACTATGGTGGCCGCTCCTGGGCATTTATTCCAACTGCTATACTATTTCTTTTATTTGCACTACCTTGTTTTATTTTTGTGAAGGATAAATATAAAGAACAAATTACAAAGTTTAGACCTGGAATTAAAGATGCCTTTTTGAGATTAAAACAGACTTTTTTACATTCAAAGCAATATCCTGGATTAATCACATTCTTGATTGCCAATTTTATTTACCTTGATGCTGTCAATACCATTATACTTTTTATGGGTGTTTATGCCAAAAAAGTCATCTCCTTATCAGAAACAGAACTTGTAGCTTTTTTAGTAACCTCAACTATTTTTGCTATCATGGGCTCATTTAGTGTTGGTTTTGTGATTGATAAAATAGGCTCGAAAAAAACCTTAACTCTGGTAATAGGTTTATTTACGGGTATAATTTTATTCGCTGGTTTTAGCTTCAATAAATATATATTCTGGTTTGTAGGACCGGTAGCTGGAATATGTATGGGTTCTGTCTGGACTACAGCAAGGACATTAATGGTAGATTTATCTCCACCAGAAAAAGTAGGTGAGTTCTTCGGACTATATAGTTTAACAGGGAAATTTGCCTCTGTGCTTGGCCCGATGGTCTGGGGATTAGTGGTGTTTATTTTTGGATTTTTAGGGATGTTAAAATATCGGCTGGCAGTGCTGAGCTTATTAATATTCTTCATCACAGGATTCATCATTCTCCAAAGAATACCAGATACAAAGGGAAAATAACTTACCTTTATGAAATTTTCAACCCTCTTCTTTTGTAACTGTTCACCGCAGAAACACAGAGAAGCAGAGAAAAACACACACCTCACCCCCTCTTAAGACTTATCCTTACCCACAAGTCCAAATATAGTTAATTGACAATTATCAATTAGCCATTATCAATTCACAATTAATATTTGATGTTGACAAAATTAACAAAT
>JBFMDD010000272.1:0-19066 GCA_040754115.1 bacterium | reverse complement strand
ATCCTACAATCTCACCATTAGAGAAAGTGGCATATCTCATTTTTATCAATCCTATCTTTCTTATCCAAAATAATAATCTTTTTTTATATCACCCTTTATATCTTCTTTTTTATGTCTGAATTGAAGTATAAAAGTTGTTGATTTTATAGGAAAATTATGGTATGCTAATAGTGAGTAACTGGTAATTGGTAACTGGTGAGTGGTAATTGGTAACTGATGGCTGGTAATTGGTGACTGGTAATTTGTAACCATTTAACCAGTTACCATTTAACCAATTACCAAAATTTATGGAGAGATGCTGGAGTGGCCGATCAGGCACGCCTGGAAAGCGTGTGACGGGGAAACTCGTCCGAGGGTTCAAATCCCTCTCTCTCCGCCAAAATTGACCAAAGATGAAAATCAACCCCTGCCAAACTTCCAGCCAGCTTTTGCTCACTTATCTCTTTTGAGGACAAATCTGAAGCAGAGGAAGTCTCAAAACCAGAAAGAAGACTTGTTTGATAATTATACTCAACAGGGGCATAATCTGTGATTTTTGGGGACGGTTCACTTTTGTTTGAAAGCTTGCAGAAAGAAAAGAAAGTTGAAATTAGAAATTAGGTCTTCACTTCTTTCCCTAATTTCTAATTTCATATCCATTTTTTAACCGCAAGCTTTCACGCTAAAGTGAACCGTTTCTAAAATCGCAATTTGTAACGGTATTGAGTATAGTTTTAATCCCTTGTTGGGTGTGAAGACTTTTTCAACACCCTCTACAATTTTTCTTGACAGAATATTTTATTTATGCTACTCTATAAATAACCTAACTTATAATGTAGTAATATAAAACTGCTAATAGGCAGTATAATCTAAGGTTAGAATAATAAAAATAATCACACAAAGAACACAAAGATGGGTGAAAATGAAAATAGAATAAATCTTTGTGTGCTTTGAGGCTTTGTGTGAGGATATAAAAGAAAAATTCTAACCCTTCGCTGCACCTGACTGCGGGGGGCTGTGCCGCAATTGAAGTTTTGTGGTTTATCAAAAGGTTATTTTGTTTACAAAGGTTAGTGGTAATTCTCCCCGCAGCAGGTGAGCTCAATCGTTAGATTGACAGATGGTTCCCTTGAAAGAGGAGGTTCTAGTGTCGTGTTGAGTAAATTCTGCACTATTTTCAAGGATTATCACCCCTAATCAAATATAGGTGGTGGGTGAGGGGTGATAGGTAATGGGTAATGGGTAATGGGTAATGGGTAATATCCCTACTCCCTACTCCCTACTCCCTACTCCCTACTCCCTACTCCCTATTACCTACTACCCATAACCCATAACCCATCACCTATCACCTATTTCGAGTTCTATAACACGATATTGGTGCAAAATTTCTTCAACGCGACACTAGGAGTGTTCCTTGGGCTGTAACTTCACAAAAGATTCAGGCTGTAATTGAGAAGATCATAGAGACGAGCAGACCGCGTAAGATAATTCTCTTTGGTTCCTATGTCCGGGGCAATATGCACCTGAATAGCGATCTGGATGTGATGATAGTAGTGGGAAATGAGGTGAAGAATCCACGGAAAGAAAGTATCAGAATTCGCCGCAGATTAAAGGGAATTTTAATGTGGCAAGCATTCCAGGCATGGTCTACAGAGAAGCACTCAGAAATGGGGAGGTTGTAGAGAAAGTAAATTTTCCTTGACAGAGAAAGAGTATCTGTTATATAATCTTAATAACGATATCTTTATTTTGAAAATGGAGCTTGATATGTCAATTCACTCTCTGATTGAAACTATAAATTCCTTCTCACCAGATAATATCGGACCAATAAAGATACCCTCCGAAGGAGAGATTAAAGAGTTAATAAATGCCTTAAATATATTATTTGCTGGCTTGCAGGAGAAAAATATTAAAGAGCAAAAGAAATCGGAGGAGGAAGCCTTTACCCTCTACACTATAAACTATGCCTCTAAGTTAATCAGTTCGACAATAGATATACAGGAACTTTTGGGTGTTGCTATAGATACACTTATTGAGATTGCCCAGGCAGAAAAGGGCTCATTGATGTTACTAAATGATGATAACTCAAAGTTAGTGGTTAAGGTAGTCAAGGATAAGCAGAAAATAAAACATCCAGAGACAAGATTAAAGATTGAAAAGAATATTCTCTCTTCGGTAATTAATGAAAGCAAACCGTATTTTGCTAATGATATTAAAGAATTTGATGACTTAGGTGATGGTTTAGGAAAGGATATAAACTCTATACTATCCCTTCCACTGATGGGTAAGAAGGATGTAATTGGAGTAGTCAATCTCTATAATCGGCTAAATAATAAGGAGTTTACTCAAGATGATGTGAATATTATTTCTACATTGGTTACCCAGACTGGGGCTAATATAGAAAATGCCAGGTTATATAAAGAACTTGAGGACTGGGCTAAGGCACTTGAACAGAAGGTTGCAGAGAGGACAAAAGAGCTTGAGGAGGCAAATAGCGAACTGAGGAAGATAGACCAGGCAAAATCTGATTTCCTCTCTACTACAGCACATGAATTGAAAACCCCACTTACCTCTATAAAGGCTATTGCTATAACATTATTAAATAATCCTGATGAGGATGTGAATACAAGAACAGAGTTTTTGTCCCTTATTGATAGTGAGGTTGATAGATTAACCAGGTTAATTAATAACACCCTGAATTTAGCTAAGATAGAAGCGGGCAAAATGGATTGGGATATGAGAGATATATCGATCTCAGATGTCATCAAGACCGCTATCATTAACACCAATCCTTTATCTAAAAAGAAAAAAATAGATGTAAATGTTAATCTGCCAGATAAGATACCCCTTATTGTAGGAGATCATGATAAATTAATTCAGGTAGTAACCAATCTTTTGAGTAATGCAATCAAATTTACCCCTGAAGAAGGGGAGATAGAAGTCAAGGTAAGAGAAAGACATCATCCAGAACATGCTATTCAAGTTAGTGTCTCTGATACGGGTGTTGGTATTGCCAGAGAAGACCTTGATAAGGTATTTGATAAGTTTAAACAAGTAGGTAAAGGTAAGAGCGAGCTTTCAGGAACAGGCTTAGGACTGACTATCTGTAAGGAAATCATTGAGCACCATTGCGGTAAGATATGGGTAGAAAGTGAATTTGAAATGGGCTCTACATTCCATTTTACTTTACCTGCTTTAAAAAATGGAAACGAAAAATGGAGGTGAAATTATGGAAACTTTGGTAAAAGAAGATTTTAATATAGGTAAGATGTTGCTCGAATATAACTTCATTACAGAGGAGCAATTAAAAAAGGTAGAGACTAAAAGCCAGGAGAGTAATAAAAAGATTAGCGAGGTTTTAACGGAGTCGGGTTATGTCACAGAAGGGGCGATCAATTATGTCTTGAGTAGTAAGTTAGATCTACCCTATGTCCATGTATCTTATGAGATAGTGGATCCAGCAGTGGTAAAGTGCATACCTAAGGATATACTCCAGAGGTATAAAATGGTTCCCATTATAAGAACAGATAATGAAATTAATCTGGTAATGGCGGATCCAACTGACCTCAAAGCAATTGAGGAGGCAAAAAATATAACCGGATGTGAGATTAAAATATCTATAGGATTATCTTCTGAGATATTAGAGATAATTAATCAAGTCTTTGGAAAAGAGGTATTACCAGTAAAGGAGATAGAAGCAAAACCAGAAGAAGAGATTCTAAAGGACACATCAGGGGTAGCCTTTGTCTATTACCAGCTTACCCAAGCCATGAAAGAAGATGCTACTAATATCTATATTGAACCGATGGCTAATGATGTGAGGATACGCTATCGCAGGAGAGATGGCACATTGTTTGAGAAAGAAAAAGTGCCTTTAACCATCTATCCATCAATCTTATCCCGCATAAAATTAATTGCCAATCTACAGACCCAAAAAGAAGGAATACCACAAAAGAGTAATATTCACACTAAAATCGGCGATAAGGAGTTATATCTAAATATATCTACCTTATCCACCATTAATGGGGAAGTATGTGTAATTAAGATATTGGAGGAACAAAAATCCTGTCTTGAATTAGAAAAATTAGGGGTTGAAGCAACTATCTTACCTTGCGTAAAGGAAGCGATTAAAAGTGCCTCAGGAATGGTGATAGTAACAGGACCCTCCAGTAGTGGTAGAACTACAACCACCTATGCTCTACTCAAAGAGATTGATTCTACCAGGAATAGAATTATCACCATAGAGGACTCTGTTTCCTATAAGGATGAAGGGTTCACACAGATAGAGTTAACCAGAGAACAAGATTCTCTCTCAAGTTTAAAGATAGCCATTAATCAGAGCTCTGATGTGGTAATGATAGAAGATATGAATCAGGATGAGATAATCAAGGTTTGCTTTAATGGGGCATTAGCTGGCAGATTAATATTAGGGCAGATGTATCATAGTTACGCCTTTGAAGTTGTTGACCGTCTCTTAAGAATAGGTATCCCTTCTTCAACCATAGCCAGTAGTTTATTACTCATCATAGCCCAAAGAAGAATTCAATTATTATGTGAGAATTGTAAAGAACCATACCCTCCACCAGAGAAGTTGAAATTGAGTGTCTCAACCCTGTATCGAGCTAAAGGGTGTCCTAAATGCAACCAGTCAGGCTATCAGGGTTCTACCTATATCTATGAGGTATTAATCATCAATGACAAGCTTAAAAGGCTCTTTGGTAATAATGAGTCTTTAGAGAAGATAAAAGAGGTATCCACACAAGAAGGGTTTATCTCATTGAAAGAGAACGGGATGAAGAAAGTCATATCAGGGGTTACCAGTTTAGAAGAGGTAATGAGTAAAATTTCTTTATATGAGGAGGTGGCATAAAATGGATATTATAAGTCTCCTAAGCTTAACTAAAGAGAAAGATGCTTCTGATTTGCATATATCCTCTGGAGCACCACCGATGAACCGTATCTATGGGAGATTGGAGAAGATAAGCGATGAGATAGTTACTAAAGAGGATGTCCAGAAGATGCTCTATAGCCTACTTAATGACACTCAGAAGGCAAGATTTGAAAGGGATATGGAACTAGACTTCTCCATAGAGATACAGGATTTAGCAAGATTTAGGGTTAATGCATATTCGCAGAGGCGAGGAACGAGTATTGCCTTTAGACTCATCCCTGATAAAATCAAGCCCCTTAAGGAATTAGGATTACCACTTACTGTTGAGGATATTGCCTTAGCTGAAAATGGCTTTATTTTAGTAACAGGACCAACTGGATGTGGTAAGAGCACCACCTTAGCCACGATGATTGACATAATAAACCAGAAAAGGTCTAAACATATCATTACGATTGAAGACCCCATAGAATATGTTCACCATAATAAGAACTCTCTGATTGACCAGCGTGAAATAGAGACAAATACTAAGTCTTTTTATGGTGGCTTAAGGAGTGCCTTAAGAGAAGACCCTAATGTTATCTTAGTAGGTGAGATGCGAGATTTAGAGACTATATCTATGGCTTTAACCGCTGCTGAAACAGGGCATCTGGTTATGGCAACCTTGCATACGAATAATGCACCTCAAACAATTAACCGTATCGTGGATGTATTTCCACCTGCTCAGCAACAACAGATTAGAACCCAACTGGCTGATACCCTCGAAGGAGTAATATCACAAATACTTATACCTACTATTGATGAAAAAGCAAGGGTCTGTGCTTGTGAAGTGATGGTTGGAAACATGGCTATAAAAAATATGATTAGAGAAGGAAAGGTTCAACAAATGCCTTCTCTTATCCAAACAGGAAGAAGAGAAGGTATGCAGACTATGGATCAATCATTAGAGGCATTAGTTATGGAAGGGAAGATAACTAAACAGGAGGCTTTTAAACGAGCAACTAATAAGAGTATATTTAAAGAATATAGTTATATGTAAGTGGACAGATTTATATGTTTGTCTGCTTGCTACTTATCACCAACAGGATGGTAGTGATACATTAAGGAGGGATAAACAAATGAATAAGAAAGTTCTCATGGCGGATGATGATGAGGTTATTCTTAAAGTTGGGAAATTTAATTTAGAAAAAGCAGGCTATGAAGTCATTACTGCAGGTAATGGTGGAGATGCAGTTGAGTTCTCGAGAAGAGAAAGACCAGATCTAATTATATTAGATGTTATGATGCCGGTGATGGATGGATATACTGCCTTGTTAAAATTAAGGGGATGCGAAGAGACGAAGGATATTCCGGTAGTCATTCTTACCGCCCAACAGGAAGAGGTATATCGAAAAATAAGTGATGAGATGGGGGTAGTAGACCATCTACTCAAGCCATTCAATCCTAATGACTTAGTAGATAAGGTGTCTGCTCTATTGGAGAATAAATAAAAATGGCTCAAAAAATTCTCATTGTTGATGATGACCAGGTTATTCTGAAAGTAGAAGAGTATAATCTGAAGCAAGCAGGTTATGAAGTGATTTCTGCGGTCAATGGAGCAGAGGCGATAAGAAAGGTTCAAGAGGAAAAGCCTGAGCTCATCATCCTGGATGTAAGTATGCCGATAATGGATGGGTATGAAGTCTGTCAAAGGATTAGAGAAGAGCAGCTCACGAGCCATATCCCTATTTTAATGTTGAGTGTCCATAAAGAGGTAGAGGATAAAGTCAAGGGGCTGAAGACAGGGGCAAATGACTATATTATTAAGCCATTCAATCCTCAAGAGTTACTGGCAAGGGTAGAGGTAAATCTGCGTCGTTCTAAGTATGATATTGAAGCCAATCCTCTGACTGGTCTGCCAGGCAACATCTCCATTATGGACAAGATTGAAGAGAGAATGAAAAATAATAAGCATTTTAGTACTCTCTACCTTGATCTGGATAACTTCAAGGCTTTTAATGACAGATATGGTTACGAACTTGGAGATGAAGTCATCAAACTAACTGGTCATACCATCGTTCAGGCAGTAGAAGACATAGGTAATCAGGATGACTTTATCGGGCATATAGGTGGTGATGACTTTATCGTCTTGACCACCCCGGATAGGGTTGATTCTATCTGTCAACAGATTATCGCCAAATTTGATGCTTCTGTTCCTGGTTTCTATAACGAGGAAGATCAGAAGAGGGGTTACATTGTCTGCGAGGATAGAAGAGGACAGATACAAAAGTTTCCACTTATGTCCATTTCGATTGCCTGTGTAAGTAATGAGAAGAAAAAATTCTCCCATCCAGGTGAGCTGACTACAGCGGCGGCTGAGGTAAAGAAGTATGCCAAGTCTATAGTTGGTAGTACTTATGTTAAGGATAAGAGAATTCAAGCACTTGATAAAAAAAATGCCATCTCTAAATCCCTTTCAGAACATTCTAAAGTATTTAATCTTACAGTAACTAATCAGTTGAATAGTCTTCCTCTGATAGCTGATTTTATTATAAAGACAGCAAAAGAGCTCAATCTGGATAAAAATACGATATTCGATATCCAAACTGCAGTTGAAGAAGCATGTGAAAACATAGTTGAACATGCCTACCCAAAAGGTGAAGCAGGACCAATCAATCTCCACTGTGAATTAAAAGGCGATGAGTTTATAGTTAAGATTAGAGACCACGGGAGAGCATTTGACCTTAATTCTGTACCAACACCTGACTTGGATGCATCTATAGAACAACGAACTACTGGTGGATTGGGTATTTACTTTATGAAAAGCCTGATGGATGAAGTTAACTTCAGCTTCGATCCTGAAAAGGGGAATGAACTGGTAATGAAAAAGTATATTAATCAAGTAAGCAAAATAACACAAGGAATGCGACACCAGCGGAGATGTGGAGAAATATCTATGCAAAATCTTTTATCTTATCTAAGTAAGACAGAAAAGAAGGTTATCACCTCTTTTGTAAAAGAAATACAGGAGAAGTTAAAAAAAGATATTGTTTCTATTTGGCTATTTGGTTCAAAGGTAAGAGGTGATTTTGAGAAAGATTCAGATATAGACATATTTGTTCTCATTAAGAGGAGAAATGGAGTAAGGGAAAAGATAAGTGAAATAGCAGGTGAATATTTTTTCAAGACCAATATCCCATTAGCACCAGTGATTTATACCCTATATGAATATAGAAAGAATAAAGAATTAGGTTCATTTTTCTTTGAGAATATAGAAAGAGAAGGGGTAATATTATATGAGTCGGATAGATCTGGCTAACTACAGAATAAACAAAGCAAAAGAGATGATAGTTGAATCTGAAGATAATTTGTTACAGAAACATTATGCACTTTCAGTTAATAGAAGTTATTATGCTATGTTTACTTCTGCACGTGCACTTTTAGCCATGAAGGAGGTTGATTCAAGTAAGCATTCTGGAGTAATTGCCTTGTTTAACCAGCACATTATTAAACCAGGATTTTTTCCAAAGGAATTTAGCAAATTCTTATCAAAGGCTAAAAATCTCCGTGAGAATGCAGACTATGGGGATTTTGTGGAGATAACTAAAAAGGATGCTCAAGTTCAACTTGAATATGCTAAACAGTTTGTGAAAGAAGTTGACCTGAGTTTAAAGAAGATGATAGAAAGTGAACTTCCCCGGCCTGAAGGGCGGGGCATCTAAATAGTAAAACTATTGTTGGAAGCATTCATCCCCGCCGTAAACGGCGAGGTATTCTGCTGAAGTTAATAAAGGAGGAAGCTATGGAGATACACTGTAGGGATATTCAAGAAGTATCAGTAGTTAGTGTCAGTGGTAGGATTGATGCCTCCACTGCACCTGATTTAGAAAAGGAGTTAAATGAACTCATCTCATCCGGAAGGATTAAGGTTGTAATTAATTTTAGTGGTGTTGAGTATATCTCAAGTGGGGGCTTGAGGGTACTATTAGCCACAGCTAAGGAACTGCAAAGAAAGAATGGAGTTTTGAGATTATGCCAGTTAGAACAAAATGTCTATAAGGTATTTAAACTGGCTGGATTTACCACTATATTCAACATCTATGATACAGAAGATGAGGCATTAAAGGATATATAACTGTTCGGTGGTCTGGTGTCTGGGTGTCTATGGGTCTAACAGGGACCAAGATACCAGTGTCCATATAAAGCCATTAGCTATGATGAAGTTAAGAAAGTCGCACAGATAAATGAAATTCTATGTAAAGGATGTGGAACTTGTGCCTCAGCCTGCCCAGCTGGTGCAGTAGAAAGTAAGCACTTTACGGTTGAGCAAATATTTGCTGAAATAGAAGGAGCAATAGGGAAAGTAGAAAGTAGAGAGAATGGAAAGAATACCAAATAAAGAGTATAGAGGACTTTGAAGTCTATCAAAAGGCAGTTAAGTTATTTGAAGACTTCTTAAAAGAAGACCTGTCAATACTTCAAAAGAGTTTTGCGGGTAGAACATTGGCTGGGAATCAGTTGAGAAGTTTAGATTCTATCTGCGCTAATATGGAAGAAGGGTATGAACGGAAATTCGGAAAAGAGATTAAGAATTTTTTAGAATGTCTAAAGATTCAACAGGTGAAAGCAGAGGTGGGTATAAGAGATTTAGGGGACTGTTGCCAAAAAAACAATAGAAAAGAGAGTGTAAATTTTAGATGAGAGTAAAGCGATGCTTCAGGCACTAATTGAGAAATGGAGGTAATCTCTCTACTCTCTACTTAAGGAGATATTTATGGAAGAAAAAGACCAGATTTCTAAAGTAGTAATGCATATTACCCGGGGTTGCCTTATCGTGCCTGTACAGGGTGAACTATACGATGAGTCGGTCATGCAGATTCAAAAGGATGTATTAGAATAAGGTTAAGGACACAGGCATAAAGGGAGTAATTATTGATCTTTCCGGGGTAAATATCATAGATTCATTTCTCGCCCAAGCAATCGTTGATACAGCTAAAATGACCGCTATGTTAAGTGCAACAACAGTTCTGACAGGCTTTAAACCAGAAGTGGTGGCATCACTTATTGATCTGGACTTTGAGCTTGGTGATATCCAGACAGCTATCACCCTTGAAGAGGGGCTTCACAGATTACAGCCCTGAAGAAAAGTAGGGAGTAGAAAGTAGAGAGAATGGAAAGAATACCAATAAAGAGGATAGAGGACTTTGAAGTCTATCAAAAGGCAGTTAAGCATCTTGATAATCTTTCATTTTTGACAGATGAAGAAAAGATTGCGGTTATGGAATTTGCAAATTTACTTAAGAAGAGATTTGGCTCTTTGGTAAAAGAAATAATTCTGTTTGGCTCCAAACTTAGAGCAAATAGCGACAAAGAGTCAGATATAGATATTTTAATCGTCCTTACCCATTTATCCTGGGAAATAAAGAAGTCAATCTCAGAATTGGCAGCAGAGGAGAATCTAAAGCATAATGTGCTTATTTCTACTATAAGATATGATGTGGCAACATGGGAAAATCCCATAGTAAAGGCTTCTCCTTTTAGTAAATCTGTGAGGAAAGAAGGATTATGGCTTTAACCCCTGAACAAAAGGCGCTTGCAAAACATAGGTTTGAAAGAGCTGAAACAACACTCAAAGAGGCGACAGATGAGTTATCCTATAAAAATTTCAGGTTGACGGTAAACAGGGCTTATTATTCTGTCTTTTACGCGATGAGGGCATTGCTTGCCACAGTGGACAAAGATTCTTCAAAACATTCTGGTGTTCTTTCACTTTTTAATCAACATTTTATAAAAACAGGTATTATTCCTGAGATTCGCTTTAAAGCTATTCAATCTCTCATGGATTTAAGGCATGAGGGAGATTATCAAGACTTTGTTGAAGTTAGTGAGGAAGAAGCTAAAGGGGCTGTAGAAATGGCGAAGACTATAGTTACTATGGTAAAAGGGGCATTAGAAAAACTTAAGGATGAATGAAAAACAGATTCACATTTCAAATGAAATTGATGTTGCCAGGGCAACTGCTGAGGCAAGGATGTTTTAGCTGAGGTAGCCGGCTTTAAACAAACTGAGCAGTATATGATTGCTACAGCAGTCTATGAGCTGGCAAAGAATATATTTCGCTATGCAAAAAGAGGAGAAATTATCATAAGGCGCATTAAGAAAGGAACAAAAAAAGGTGTTGAGATTATTGCTCAGGACAATGGACCAGGAATAGCAGATATAGAAAATGCTATGAAAGACCACTTTAGTACAGGAGGAGGTTTGGGTTT
Source organism: bacterium (assembly GCA_040754115.1). Lineage (GTDB taxonomy): Bacteria > UBA9089 > CG2-30-40-21 > CG2-30-40-21 > SBAY01 > JBFMDD01. The sequence continues at coordinate 7,951 of JBFMDD010000272.1, read as the reverse complement.
AGGGCTTCCAGGGGTAAAACGGCTAATGGATGAATTTGTCATAGATAAAGAGCGCCAAAGAGGAACAAAGATTACGGTAAGAAAGTGGGGTTAGAAATAAATGCTTGAGTTAGACTGCTTTTTGGCTAAAAGACCATTTTGTCATCAAAAGGATACTGAATGTGGTGATACAGGAATTATTAAGGAATTTGATAATAAGGTGTTTATAGCTATTGTGGATGTCTTAGGACATGGCAAAGAGGCTTATGAATTTGCCCTTGTCTGCCAGGATTTTTTAGAGAAAAATTATTACAAGGGCTTAATAGAAATAATGAAAACCCTCCATGAAAGTATAAAAGGCTTAAGAGGGGTAGTAGCAGGTTTGTGCCTTTTAGATATAAATTCAGGTGTTCTAAAATATGTGGGGATAGGTAATATAACCGCCAGGAAATTTGGCTTAAATCCCATAAGGCTTATCCCGCAGGATGGAATAATTGGATATGCCATTAAAACCCCAAAAGAAGAGGCAATAAAATTATCTGAGGGCGATGTCTTTATTTTATTATAGAGTATTAAGGGAAGAATTCCCAGCTGACTATTTCAAAGATAAAATTGTTCTGGTTGGCTGCAGAGCCAGAGGAATAGGTGATGAGAAATTAACCCCATTTTCAAAATACTTAGGCATTTCAAGTGGAGTAGAGATTCAGGCAAATATAATCAACACAATTCTGAGAGGAAATTATATTATTTTCGGTCTGGTAACAGGTTTTCTCATTAAAGGAGTGAAGATTAAGTATGATACCATAATGACTGGATTGATACTGGCTGGGATTATACTTATTTCTTTCTTAATTTTTACCTGTCTGCATATTCACCTGCCTATTGTCCCTCTTTTACTCACAGTAACTCTGGTTTTTATAGGGATTGTCATAGTAAAGGTTTTTACAGTAGAACATAAACTACATAAGAAGGTCGTTGAGTTTTTTAAGGGTAGCCGAAAAGATGAGGGAATGGAGGAGGCGGTAGAGACTATTGCAAAACTTACCACAGAGTTAAACATTACTAATAAGCAACTTCAAGAGGCAACTGAGGCAAAATCAAGATTCCTGGCTAATATGAGCCATGAACTCAGAACACCATTAAATTCAATCATTGGCTTTTCTGAGGTTCTATTAGAAAAGACATTTGGGGAGCTGAATGAAAAGCAAACAAAGTATATCAATAATATCTATACCAGCGGCAAACATTTGCTTACACTCATCAATGATATATTAGACCTTTCCAAAGTAGAGGCAGGGAAGATAGAGCTTAATATCCAAGAAATCCCTCTGAAAGAGACATTAAGTGAGTGTGAGACACTTGTCAAGACGCTGGCATCAAAGAAAAATCTCCTGCTTGAGTTTAAGATTGAAGATATTTCGACTATAAAGGCAGACCCGACAAGGTTTAAGCAGATAATGTATAATCTCCTTTCCAATGCCATCAAGTTCACCCCGGAAGGAGGAAGAGTGAATGTGGATGCAAAGCCAATAGATAAAATGGTTCAAATCTCTGTAACAGATACTGGTATTGGGATTGCTAAGGAGAATTATCAGAAGGTCTTTGAGGAGTTTGAGCAGGTTGATAGCGCCTATAGCAGACAATACGCAGGTACAGGACTTGGTCTCCCCCTAACCAAAAAATTGATAGAACTGCATGGAGGAAAAATCTGGTTAGAAAGTGAGCTTGAAAAGGGAAGCACCTTTACCTTTACCATACCACAGCAACCAGGAGAAAGTGTAAGATAAGGAGAGGTGGAGAAAGGGTACCGAGGAAACAACCTTTTTCAAACAGTCACTTCTGTTAATAAAACAAAAAAGGTGAGATTTGTAAAAGATGAGGGTGGGGGCATAATTTGCCCGAAAAAGGAGAGTGAATGTGATGAAAAATGGAACATAGATTTTGGGGCTTTGTTCATGGAGTAAAAAGCTGTGCTGAAGGAGAAAAATAGGGCTTTTGAGATCTCATGGGAAATGGTAAGAGTAAAGACTTGAGACAGGCAATTGGCTCTAAAAATCAGTTGACTTTATAAGAAAAAGATGTTAATATAATATTAAGTCTTAAAAGTCTTAAAAAATCTTGAAAAATCTTGAAAGGTCTTAAAAAAATGGAGCACGCAAATGGACTGGTTAGAAGATTTAGGATTTGTTGGGAATCCCTTCTTTTTAGAACCTATTGATTCGTCTTTAAAGGGCTTTGTCAATAGAACAAAAGAGAAAGATAGCCTTGAGAAGTGTATAATTACAAGAAGAGGGAAGTATATTTTAGTTGGTTCTATTGGTCTTGGAAAAACATCTTTGTTGAATATTATGGAGGGTTATTCTAAAGATAATGGATTTATGATTATAAAGACAGATTTTTTACACCAACAGTCAAAGGAGGATTTTTACAACCAGTTAATTAAAGGACTTGAGGATATTGTAGAAAAATATCCAAAGATTAAGAAGAAAATAGAGAAGATGCTTGAGAAAACTCAAATTATTAGTAGGAGAAAGAAAAAAGGTGCCAAGACAAAACCAGAAGTATCTTCAAAAATTAGTGCCATTTTGATAGAATTTGCAGCAAAGGTGATTGGTGAATCGGAAGAGACAGAAGATATAGAATTCTTTGTTCCTCCTTATCTACAACAGGCAATAGATGTCTTCAATGAGAGCACGAAAATAATTACTGATGAAAAACCTCTTATTATTATCAGTGATAATTTAGACAAATTAACCCCAGAAGCCTTTAACACCATCCTGAAGTCTATTATAGATGCCCTACCTACCCATTTAGTATTTTTGACTACCGGTAACTATACCCATCTCTCTCTGGAAAATGTTGCCTTAGCCCAAAATGTATTTGATTTAAATATAGATATCCCAGAGATAGAAACAACTGCCCAAATTAGAGAATTTGTTGATGGAAGAATGATGGCATTTTCTAAGAATACTTCTGTTTCGCCTATACACTTCCCTAATGATGTATTAAATCTCTTATTAGAAAAGACTAAGGGGAATTTAAGGGAAACTTTCAGGTACTGTTTTGGAGCAATTGTTGAGTACGGTAATCAGATCAGTCGTGACAATATGATTAAAACGATTAAAACCATAGATGCTACCCTTCTAAAGAATGTAGACGAGCGGGATAAAGATATTTTGAAAAATATGAAGGAGGAAAAAACATATACCCTATCTCAACTTTCACAAATTGCAAATATCCATAAGAAAACTTTATGGGGAAGAATAAAGAACTTAATCCAATTGAACCTTATCTTTAAAGAATCAGCAGGGAAAGGTAGAGGTAAGGAAGATAGGTATTATATTCCTGCAGTGATTAAGGAGATAATTGAGTAGGATTGAGGGAAGATTAGTGAAGGAGAAAAATAAAGGTTTGAGGGCTTGATGGGAAATGGTGAGGGGGAAAAGACCTTTTTAAACTATTAAGATGAAAGAGGCGATCCTATTACGCCCAATTGACTAAATTTTTACGACCTGTGAAATAGGTTTAAATAAGAGGCAAGAAACTTTCCATAGATAAGAAATTACTACAAACAGATTGCTCCTACGGAGCTTTATTCAGGTTAGCTCCAGAGGAGCGACATGTTTGTAGAATATATCTGATTTAGAGAGTGTATTGAAGGTAATAAGCAAGGTTTTGAAAGATGAATAGATAGAGTTAGAATTGGGAAATGAGACCTGACACCAATTTCTCGATGAAGGGGTTAGTGACTTTTTACAATAGGAGGGAATATATGCCCAATAACAAGCTCGATGTGAAGACATTGGAAGGTTGGCTCTGGGAGGCAGCCTGTAAGATCAGAGGAGAGGTTGATGCCCCTAAGTATAAAGATTACATCCTGCCTCTCATCTTCTTAAAAAGACTCTCTGATGTCTTTGAAGATGAGGTAATAAAACTATCTGAAAACTATGGTGGAAAAGATGTGGTTGAACAATTGCTAAGTGAAGACCATAGCCTCGTGCGCTTTTATATGCCTAAAGGGGCAAGATGGGATAGTATTGCCTTACGAACAACTGATGTGGGTAAATATTTAACTGACTCCGTTCGTTCTATTGCCAGAGAAAATTCCAAATTGGCTGGTGTTATTGATATAGTGGACTTCAATGCCACAGCGGCAGGACAAAGAATCATCAGCGATGATAAGCTGAAGACCCTTGTAGATATTTTAGGAAGATATAGACTGGGATTAGAAGATGTTGAGCCGGATATACTGGGCAGGGCTTATGAATATCTTTTGAGGAAATTTGCCGAAGGTTCCGGGCAGAGTGCCGGAGAATTCTATACACCAAAAGAAGTGGCTATCTTGATGTCATATATACTGAACCCAGAATCTGGGAAAGAAGTATATGACCCCTGTTGCGGTTCTGGTGGCCTATTGATCAAGTGCCACCTGAGATTTAGAGAGAAATACCAGCAAGATCCATCTGTGGCACCACTAATGTTTTATGGTCAGGAAACCTTGCACTCTACATTTGCTATGGCAAAGATGAATGCTTTTATTCACGATATGGAGACACAAATTGCCCTTGGAGATACAATGGTAAGACCCGCCTTTACTAATCGAGATGGTTCAATCAGAAGATTCGATATAGTCACAGCAAATCCTATGTGGAATCAGGATTTTTCGCAAAGTACTTATGAAAATGACCCATACAACCGCTTCAACTACGGCTATTCACCATCTAATACTGCAGATTGGGGTTGGATTCAGCATATGTTTGCCTCTTTGAAAGATGACGGAAAGATGGCGGTAGTTTTGGATACAGGTGCGGTTTCAAGAGGAAGCGGCAATGTGGGTAGAAACAGAGAAAGAGACATCAGAAAGGAATTTGTAGAGCGGGATTTGGTGGAAACCGTTATTCTTATGCCAGAGAATCTCTTCTATAACACCACCGCACCGGGAATAATCCTAATTATCAACAAATCTAAAATCTCAAATCTCAAATCGCAAATCCTCTTAATCAATGCCTCCAAGCTCTTTGCCAAGGGCAGGCCGAAGAATTACCTGCTTGATGAGAGCATAAAGCAGATTTCCAATATTTAACCTAAATTGGAAAGAGGAAGAGGGTATTAGCAAGATAATCACCAGAGAAGAGGCGGTCAAAAACGACTACAATCTCAGCCCATCCCGCTATGTAGCCCAGGACGGTGAGGATGATACCCTGCCGTTGGAGGATGCAGTGGTCTTGCTTCAGGAGGCAGAAGAGGAGAGGAGAGGAGAGGAGAGGAGAGGAGAGAAGAGAAGCAGATAGTAAGTTAAATAATATTCTGACGAGCTTGGGGATGGGGCTATAAATAAAATGATACAGAATAGTCTTTGTAAGGGAAAATGAAAAATGAAAGAAACTGATATTGTAAAGAAGCAAACACAGGATTACGAAAAGTCACTTTCTTCTATCCTAAAGAAGGTTGAAGAAAGCAAGCATAAAGCAATCACTACGGTAGATAAATTGCTGATTGAGCTTTACTGGTTTATCGGCGAGACTATTGTGAGTCTTCAAGAGAAAAGCAAGTGGGGGGATGGGGTAGTGGAAAAACTGTCCCAGGATTTGAGAATGAAATATCCTGAGATAAGTGGATTTCCAATTCGTAATCTGTGGAATATGAAACGATTTTATGAGATTTACAGGGAGGAGAAAAAACTGCAGACACTGTCTGCAGAAATTATTGGCAAGATGCAGTTTTACCTGGCAGCCCTTGATGAACAGATAAAACTTCCCCATAAAAATCCCTCTATTGGCTTAATCCTCTGTCGTTCTAAGAAGGATGCCGTTGTCCGCTTGACTCTCGGCAAAACCCATAAACCAATGAAAATTTCTGTCTATCAGACCAAGCTGCCGGATAAGAAGCTTATCCAACAAAGATTAGAAAGGATTAAATTGCCGGAGAAGTTGTTAGCACCAGGAGATTGGGAAGGAGGCATATAATGGCTGAAAACTTACCAGAAGAAAACCGTTCACAAATAATCATCTATCAGACTGAAACCGACCAGACAAAAATCGAAGTCCGTCTTGAGGATGAAACCGTATGGTTAACCCAGAAATTGATGGCTGAGTTGTTTCAAACGACCGTGCCAAATATTAACCTACACCTCAAAAATATTTACAAAGAAGGAGAATTAGACGAATTTTCAACTATTAAGGATTTCTTAATAGTTCAAAACGAAAGCGGCAGACAAGTGCAACGAAAACAGAAATTTTACAATCTTGATGCGATCATCTCTGTCGGTTGCCGTATAAAATCCCATGTAGCCACCAGGTTCCGCCAGTGGGCAACACAGCGGCTGCGGGAGTATATTGTTAAAGGTTTTGTGTTGGATGACGAGCGGTTAAAAAATCCTAACCAACCCTTTGATTATTTTGATTTTGATTTTGATTTTGATGAACTGCTGCGTCGGATTCAGGATATTCGTACTTCTGAACGCCGGTTTTACCAGAAAATTACCGATATTTACGCTACCAGTGTGGAAATCAGCCTCAACTTTTTTAAAACCGTTCAGAACAAAATGCACTGGGCTATCACAGGCAAAACTGCGGCTGAAATTGTCTATGAACGAGCAGACAGCAGAAAACCCAATATGGGATTGACCAGTTGGCGCGGCGAGAAAGTGCGTAAAAGCGATGTTACTATTGCTAAAAACTACCTGGCAGAAGAAGAACTCCGTGCTTTGAACAACCTTGTTGAGCAATACCTCGTTTTTGCCGAAGGTCAAGCTATGAGGCGGATTCCCATGCACATGAAAGACTGGGTGGCAAAACTGGACGGTTTTTTGTCACTGAATGATAGAAACATCCTTAAGCATGCTGGAAAGATTTCGCATGAAATGGCGAAAGAATTAGCTGAAACCGAGTACGACAAATTTAGCAGACAGAGAATCAGGCTCACAGATGCTAAAGAAAGTGATTTCGACCGGGCGGTAAAACAGATCGAAGCGGCAAAAAGACATTTTCTCCCTGAGAACAAAGTGTAGTAATGCTTTTCAGCACGCTCAATAGCAAAAGAGCTGTTTTGGTCAATATCAAGATTATGAGGGCTTTTACAAAACTTTAGAAAGATGCTGGCCTCTCACGAAGACTTAAGAAGAAAGATAGAAACAATTTCAAGATAGTCTTTGATGCCATAAAAAGCTTGATGAGTCTCTGCCTGCTAAAGAACAGAAGAAGGTAGGATTTGTCAGGCAGAAAACAGCGAAGAGTAAGATTGTAGAAAAACCGATAATGAGCAACTAAATAAATGTGTCAGGAATGTGATATAAATGTGACAGATAGATAAAGAAAGGGTTACCAATAGAGATTACCAGCAGGACATTTAAATTTAGTTTGTGTCCCCGGGATTCCTTGGAGTGCATCGTCCATTTTTTTGAGTGCAGTGTCCGTTTTTTTTTGAGTGCAGTGTCCGTGCATGTGCATCGACATGGTCGATGCACTCCAAAAGGCATTGACAATGCACTCCATATTTATCAACCGCAAGATGTTACACTAAAGTGAACCGTCCCAATTTGTCTGACATTAGTTGGTGGGTGGGGAGTTTTAGGAGTTGAATGAGTTTGGAGAGTTTGAGGAGTTGGAGCTATGAGTGATAGTAACACCAATATGGAAATTCCAGCAGGGTTTAAGATGACTGAACTCGGCCCGCTGCCAGAGGAGTGGAAGGTGGTGAGGTTGGGGGAGGTGGCAAAAAAAATGAAGGCAGGAGGAACTCCAAAAACAAATGTTCCTGAATATTGGGGCAATGAAATTCCCTTAGTAAAAGTAGAAGATGTAGTTAATGCCAACAAGTTTTTAACTCATACAAATTTAGCTATTACTAATGCGGCGATGAGCGGTGCCCCGAAGGGGCATCCGTCTCCATTGCCTTGTTCTCCCCGAGCGGAGCGAGGGGGAACAAGGCAATTACCGCTCATCGCCGCATTCTCCCCGAGCGAAGCGAGGGG